>JACOWO010000036.1 GCA_016176745.1 Nitrosopumilales archaeon | reverse complement strand
CTTGGAAACAAATGTTGATGATGTGTCAGGCGAAGTACTTGGAAATATGTTAGAAAAGATTATGGATAAAGGCGCAAAGGATGTTACTATAACTCCTGCCATAACAAAGAAAAGCAGACCAACTCACCTGATTTCGGTAATATGTGATACTGATTCGATGAATTCTGTTCTTGACTTGCTATTTTCTGAAACAGGTACTTTGGGCATACGAGTTCGTGCATCTGAGAGATTCATAGTTCCACGTTCTATTGTCAAGACAACAATTACAATCCAAGACAAAAAATTTCAAATACGCTACAAAATAATTGGAAAAGATAAAAATTTCAAGATAGAGTCTGATGACATAAAATCAGTAGCTGAATCAATAAACAAATCATACAAGCAAACAGAAGAGTTGATCAGAAACATAATCAAAAAGGAATTATCATAAAATGACAAAACTAGAAAAACTAGTCAACTGGTTTGGTGACAAGCAACGTGTTCTTGTTGCTCTTTCTGGTGGAGTAGATAGTGCACTAGTAGCGTATGCAGCTTTTCAAAAATTAAAAAATGATGCTATTGCAATAACTGCAGATTACAAAACTCTTTCACAAGACGAATTAAACTCTGCAAAACAAATTTGTGCAGAAATTGGAATAAAACACATCATAATATCTTATGACGAACTTGAAAATGAAAATTTTGTTCAAAATGACAAAAATCGATGTTTTTACTGCAGAACAGAGCTTGCAACACATCTTGATGTATTGGCAAAACAACACAACATTGATGTAATTGTAGATGGAACAAATCTTGACGATCTTGCAGACTATAGACCTGGAATTAAGGCACTGTCAGATAACGGAATAAAGAGTCCGCTTGTTGAAACATGTTTTACAAAACAAGATGTAAGGGAAGAAGCTAAAAGATCAGGCTTATCGGTTTATGATAGACCATCAAACTCTTGTCTGGCTTCGCGTATTCCTTGGGGTCAAAGAGTAACCATGGAACGGCTTGCACGAATTGAAGTTGCAGAAACAATGGTAAAGCAAGCAACTGGAGCAAAACAAGTACGTGTACGAGATTTAGATGGAGTTGCAAAAATCGAACTTGGTTTAGATGAACTACATTTGCTTTCAAACACATCAAAACTAGAACTAGAAAGCAAATTGCGTCAGATTGGTTTTATTTCAGTTATGGTTGATCCTGACGGTTATAAGCCTGGCAAGATCAACGTGATAGCGGATTGATTTATCTAGATAACGCAGCATCAACACCAATTCACAAAGACGTCCTCACTGAGATGCTTCCATTTTTATCTGAACAATATGGAAATCCATCATCAATTCACAAACTTGGCCGTACTGCAAACAAAGCTATCCAGAACGCAAGAAAACAAATTGCAAATCTAATTAATGCACAGCCTAATGAGATCTTTTTAACTTCTGGCGGAACCGAATCAAACAACATTACCCTGCATGGATTTGCATATGCAAAAAAAGGAAACCACATAATCACATCATCAATAGAGCATGAAGCAATCTTGGAGCCATGTAAAAGACTTGAAAAAGACGGATTTTCGGTTACCTATTTGCCTGTTAGCTCAGATGGGCTCGTTGATCCAACGTATATTAAAAATGCAATTACAAAAGACACATGCCTTGTAAGCATAATGTTTGCAAATAATGAGGTAGGTACGGTTCAGCCCATAAAAGAGATATCAAAAATTTGTAAAGAAAAACAACTACCATTTCATTCAGATGCAGTACAAGCAGTTGGCAAGATGCCAATTGATGTCAGAGATTTAGAATTGAGTGCAATGTCAATATCATCGCACAAACTCAATGGTCCAAAAGGTGTAGGTGCTATTTACATAAAAAAAGGAATTAAAATAGAACCGCTTATTCTTGGAGGCGGACAGGAAAACGGAATTCGCTCAGGAACTGAAAACGTTGCAAGCATTGTAGGTTTTGGCAAAGCATGTGAGCTTGCAAAAGAAAATCTTCAAAAAAATATTGTACACCTAAAGAGTTTACGTGATTCTCTAGTATCAAAAATAACTAGTGAAATACCACATGTTTCATTTAATGGAAACAGAGAAAAAAGGATTCCAAACAACGCACATTTTACATTTCTTGGAGTAAATGGTGAGGATCTAATCATAAAACTAGATGAGAATGGAGTTGCAGCATCAACAGGCTCTGCCTGTTCTGTCAAAATTCAAAAAGCTTCGCATGTTCTAAAGGCAATGGGTTTTTCACATGAGCAGATTACAGGTTCGCTACGGCTAACTGTAGGTCTTTCTAATACTTTTGAGGAAATTGATACCACTGTGGCGATTTTAAAAAAAGTTGTAAAAGAGCTCCGTGAAGTATCTCCATTTAAGACAAAATATGGTCTTTGAAATTAAATTCTAATTTGTAACTTACTTTTTTGTTGAATCACAATTAATGCCAAAAGTGATAGCACTAATGTTAGTATGATATAGCTGCCAAATTCTGGAATTACAAAAGTTCCAATTATATCAATTTGTGTATCTCCTTTCTCAAATGCAAACTTGAGTGTACGATAATCTCTAGTTGCTGCAGTCTCTTCAAAAGTAATTTCTGAACCATCAATAAAAATAAGATACCTTTCATCTGCTCCAGCCATATTTTTTGCATCAATAAACGATCGTGGCAACTCTAGTGTCATGGTGCCATCACGTTCAGCTGCTATTGTTACAATTAAACCTAAAATTTTTGGCTCTACTTGAATATTTTTTATCGTCCCTCCATTAATTGTATATTGTACATCAAACGTACCAAAACTTCCTGCATCAACTTCAAAAAAATCAGTTGTTGTTACGACAGTTTCTGCTGGTTTGAACTCAAAATTTGTCTCAGCTATGTTGTTTGAATAGGCTGCTCTTACAAGATATGTTCCCTCTCTGGCCCATTGAGGCCCAGTTGCAATTATTGTTGTTGTAAACGTACCATCTTGTGCAACTTCAACTTGACGAGGTTCAAGGAAACTATCGCCATAGAAAACTTGTATTGATACTGGTGTGTTTAATATGACCGCTTTAACTTTACCTGAGATAACAACAATGTCACCATCTTCATAAAATTCTTCAGCTACATCTACACAAATTAATTCATCTACAACATTACATTCTTCTTCAGCTTCTTGCGCAAAAGCAGGTATGAATGATATTGACAAAAAAATTAGTGCAAGGTAAATTTTCTTGTACTGCACGAAAAAGTTGATTTCTGATCGTATATTTCCTTTACTAATGAGAACTAAAAAATGAAAAAAGTAGATGTGATTTTTAGTACTTTGGTAACACGTTCAGTCTAGATCTTGCAGATACTGCAATTATTGATATGATCGCAACTGCTAGAAT
>JACOWO010000123.1 GCA_016176745.1 Nitrosopumilales archaeon | reverse complement strand
ACGTAGGAGCTGACTTTGATAGTAGTCTCTTTATGGCTGGCAAGACATTCTCACACAAGTTTGATGCTGCAGGCGAATATCCATACTTCTGTATGGTTCATCCCTGGATGGTAGGAACAGTGATTGTGCAAGAAGCAATGGCTGAAGAACCAGAAGACGATGGAATGATGGAAGGAATGACAGAACTTTATGGTATGTCATCTGATGGTACAGTTAAAGTCGAAATTGAAGCATCCACACCAACAGCTGGTGAGGCAATGACAATCAATCTAGAATTTACTGATGCCGCAACTGGAACTGTTATAGAACACATAAACTATGATATTACTGCAACACAGGCAGGTACTACAGTTCTTGAACCGATGACTACACATGAGCACATGGGAACTGTTTCTCACACTACAGCTGCTCTAAGTTCTGGTGATCCTGTAGATGTATCAATAACACTTCAAGGCATTGGACTACCAGGTGAGGAAGCAAACTGGACTGGGCCAATGGGCGATGTAGTTATGTTTACTGTAGTTCCAGAGTTTGGAACAATTGCAGTTATGATACTTGGCATAGCCATAGTAAGCATCATTGCCATGTCAGCAAGATCAAAAATAATTCCACGAATCTAAAATAACTTCCCAAATCTCATTTTCTTTTTATCATTGCGATTATCGCCAAGATTACACCTGCTGCCCCAAGTGCCAAGCCAAAAACGCCAAAGTTGTATGCAGATTCTACATTAACATTAGCGGAGCCTGTATCAATATCACCAATTTTTGATTTAATATCTGAAACATCTTGCTGAAGTGAAGACATTGCATTTTTTAGTGCACTTACATCTTGGCTAGATGAACTTGTTGTGGGTGGAAAGTCAAGTACTGTGGTATTTTCTACGTCTTCAACTGGTATAGAGACATCCACTGCTACTCCATTAATTTCACCTTTCAAATCAATCTCGATTGTACCAGTTTTTGTTGGAATGATATCTGAGAAATAATGTCCTACTCTTGGGTCAGAATTGATATCCAATGTTTTTGTTATGCCGCCAGATTTGGCTATTGCTTGTAAATTTTTAAAGGCGTTTGTTACGCCAGCTTTGACGTTTTCTGATTCTACTTCATTTATTTCAATTGTTACAAAATTTCTAAGACCAACTATAGGAGGCTCAATGCCCCAACCAACCACTATTTCATATTGTTCAACATTTACTGTTTTATGTCCATATGCAACACTACAAGCTGAACCTATAATCAGAAATGTCAGTATAGTAAACAGAACATATTTCACATTTTGCAACCATCATAACATGTTATTATCTTTACTCAGATAGTACAAACATCAAATCTTTCAATTGTTTAAATTATCAAGTGTAGTTTGAAAAATTATGAAGAAGTTTTTGATAGTTTTATTATTAATTTCAAGTGTAGGATTTCCTCTTGCATATGCACATCCGTTTACAGTAACAACTGATCCTATACAATCATCTAATGTATTATCTGGAATTACGCAGATAGTTATTCATTATTCAGAATCCTTAGAAGCTGATTTTAGTGAGCTAAAAGTTTTTGATAGTAACGGTAACCAAATCGATAACAAAGATACATCATACTTTGAGGGCGAAGATTCTCTTGTAGTCACAACACCTCCGTTAGAAGAGGGAGTGTATACTGTTACAAGCAAGGTACTATCAAAAATCGATGGTCACCTAGTCGATTATGCTTTTGTTTTTGGGGTAGGGGATGTAAGAATAGATACAAAACTAATTGAGCAGCAAGGAAGCTCAGAGACATTATTTTTCCCTGAGGCAGGAGCTAGGTATCCAGGTCTTGTTGGGCAGACAATTATACTTGGCGCTGTAATTTCGTCTTTGTTAATTTGGAATATACAAAAAAGAAAATTATTGAAAGAAAAACTTGATCAAGTCGAACAAACGTTCCACCATAATTTTATGAAATTAATTGGATTGGGTTTGATCATTGTATTTGCGTCTAACATTTTGATGCTTTTTGTTCAAACCTTAAGATTGCAAGTATCTGCAATAGATGCACTTCAAACTTCATTTGGCAACACATGGATGATTAGAATGGGTTTAACGATTATTTTACTAGCCTTATGGTTTGCAATAGAACGCAGGCCAAAGATTACAATAAAAGGCCAGATTCCACTTTTGATATTTTCTTTGGCACTGATTGCAACTACTACAATGATTGGCCATGGAGTTGCAAGTGAACACCAACCTGCAATAATACTAGATTATGTACATAACTTGGTTGCATCAATATGGATAGGAGGCATCATATTTTTTGGGTTTGCGTTACTGCCTACACTTTCAAAGTTAGATAATGATAAAAAAGAAAAATTTTCGCTATCGTTGATTCCACGATTTTCTATTATGTTTATAATTTCTGTCGGAATTATAATAATAGTAGGACCGCTTCTTTTATGGTTCCTTGAAAGCGATGTAGGCTTGCTATTAGAGTCAACTTATGGCATGCTGATAATTACAAAAATTACCATTGCCGCATTTATGATAGCAATTGGAGGCTATAACCAGTTTAAAATTCAAAGAAATGCTGAAAAAAATCTAAAATCAGATTCACTACTTGTGCATAAAAGACTAGGCAGATCCTTGAAAATTGAATCGGTACTAGGTATAGCACTACTTGGTGTTGTTGCACTTTTAGTAAATGGTTCGCTTCCTGCTGGCGAAGTTAATCAAGTGCAAGCTCAAGAAGTGACATATGGTTTTTCAACTACACAGTTTTCAGATCAAGCTAAATTTGATATTTCCATAGTACCGTTTTCGAGTGGAACAAATACAATTTCTGTTGCAATTTCTGATTCTAATGGGAAACCTCTAAACGACATAAGTGGATTAAAAATCAAAGTATCAAATCCACAACGAAACATTACGCCAATTGATGTTATGGTAAATGAGATCAAAGATGAGAAAGGCTCCACAATACGTTACGATGGAGACTTGACCTTTGGATTTTTTGGCAACTGGCAAATCGAAATTGAAGCGTTACGTACACAAAATGCCAATGAGGTAACAATCTTGGATGTACTAGTAAAGCCAAGACTAGCACAACTAAAAACAGAAATAACCGAATACGAGTTTCCTGAAGCTGCAAAACCACTTTATCCCTTCTTTGATGGAAAAGGTTCTATTTGGATTAGTGATCCATCAAAGCCTAGAGTATGGAAATTTAACTTAGATAATCAAGAGTTTCAATCTTTTGAATTTGATGGGCAGGTCTCTGTAATGATAGCAAGTGATAATGAAGGAAAGGTTTGGTTTACAGACCCACCAAGCAAAAAAATTGGCTTTATTGATCCTAAAACAGAAAAAATTGAACTTGTACCGCTTAACACAGATGGTGTAATAGTAGGATTAG
>JACOWO010000122.1 GCA_016176745.1 Nitrosopumilales archaeon | reverse complement strand
ATTGTGTCTTTTAGCACCAGATATGTGATTTCCTGTTTCACATGCCTGACAGATCGAAGAATCATTGTATGTTCTTATGCCACATTCACAGGATTTGCACTTGCATTCAACTGGAGTTTTTCGCATCTGTTTATTTGAGTAATAAAAATAATGAATTTAATTCTTTAATATCTCAAAATTTCGTATTAGTTCTATTGTGGTGTCGTTTAGTTTAATTGTGTATGCTGCCGAGTTTTCGTCTTCTGATGTAGACAAGAGTTCTGCAAATTTTGTCTTGTCTTTTCCACGCTCATACATTCCACCTGTTTCCTTAACACATAACGGAAATTTTTGCATCTTTAGTTGGTTTGTCTTAAGATATGTTATGAATTTTTTATAGTCTTCTGTTTCGTACCAATCATGGTTTTTTTCTTCACATGCAGCAATCCAAGCATCAATTGTGTTTTGGTAAATTGCTTTTTTCCTTAGCTCCTCTAATGTCATAATGTGGTTTTAAAAGTCGGCCCTTTTCATCTTTGAGCCGCAGCGCGGACATTCTGCGCCCTTGAACCTGTTGCTGCAGGTAAGACAGACATACTTTACAGTTGGTGTTTGATTTAGTCCAAAGAATCCTCCACCACCGAAATTTCCATATCCACGCATTTTGCCCATATACCGCTTTCTAAGCATCAGTGGAAATGCGATAAAGATTGCAAGTGCGGCACCCAGTCCCCATGGGAATGGAAGTATCATCTGTAGACCAATGCTTACTGCCAAGCTTGCAAAAAGAAATATCAAATATGTTTTGTAATTAAACAAGACATGATTCATCTACTAAAAAACCTTATAAAGTTTTGTCACGTTTTATCTGATTTTTTGTTGTCTAATCAATCACAGTCATGCTAAGTTGGTTTCCATTACTATCCCATGCAAAAATATCAGCTTCTTCGTATGGGGATTGTACTATCAGAGAAACCAATCCAAAAAAATTGTGGAGATCAGTTATTGATGGATTTGCAGAACCGCTTGGGTGAGAATGAACTATACCGACGTAATCTAGGTCAAGGGGTAGAAATGACTGTGGAAATCCTGCAAAGGTAGGATCACTGTATGAAAATGGTGGGATGACCAAGCCATCAACGATGATGTGTCCTTTTTTTGATTTGCCTTTTAAAATGAGAATCCCTTCGTTTGGATGCTTCATTTTACAAAAAGACAATATGCTGTTACGTACATCTTTTTTTAGTGAAATATGCCTCTCAAGCTTTGCTTTTTTAAATATCACATAGGATGGTTTTTTTAAAAACTAATTAAGTTTAGGTAAAAATTTGTTCATTTGTTAATTTGTTAATACTTTGTATTTTGTACCAGATATTGTTTGTATCTTGTGCTCTATATCAAAAACGATTTCAGGGATCTTTTGATTGATTTCTGATAGTTCTTTTTCTAAATTCTGAATTTTTGATTCAGCATCCTGTTTGTCGGATAAATTTTTTGATGTGTCTTTCTCAAGGGTTTCCAATTTTGATAATGCAAAATTGCCAAGTTTTTTTTCGGTCTCTTCTTTTTTGTGAGAAAACTCCAATATTTTTGAAATATAGCTATCAAGTAATGAAAGCGTCTCATCAATGTTAGCAATAGTTTTTTCACTGTCTTTTACAGAAACTGAGCCTCCCTGAACGCTTTTTTTTGCAGCAAGCAAGATGTGAACTATATTTTCTTTATTGGCAGGATTGAGTGCTTCAAATGGTTCTGTGACTAATTTTTCAAGTAGTTGTTTTTGTGGCTTGTCAAATGAAGATACATATTCATATCTACTCAAGGGCCGTGAAATTTTTGTAAATTGTGTGTTAATTTGGTCTTTGATTTGGTTTTTTTCATTTTCTAGATTATCGATTATCTTTTTTGTTTTTAAAAAGTCTAGATATTCTTTTGAAGCCTTGATTTTCTCAATCTCGTCGCTATCTCCCTTTATTTTACTTTCATACTTTTCAACATTTTTTTTAAGCTCAGAAATTCTTGTATGTTTTTCTGCCAAAGTCTTTTGCAGTTCGTTAATTAGCGATATGTTTGATAAAACCTTGGAAATGTCATCTTGAAGTTTTATGTGACCATTAACAAGTTTCTGAATTTCTGATTGAGTGGATGTTATTGCAGCAAGAATGGCTTTTAGTTTTGCGGCATATTTTTTTGCAAAAATATGAATTATTTTTGAATTTTTGCCTAACACATCACCGATTTTTTTTAAAAGTTGTGCAGATTTTTCATTAAACTCTAAAACATCGTCAAGTGAAACTATATCAGAAAATTTGACTTTACATTCATTTTGTATGGTTGATATTACTTCTTCTTTTCCGCGTACAAAAATAACCTGCAAACGTTTGTCAAGTTCATCAACCTTGAGATCATCTTGTTTTAGATCGTTTATGATTTTTAGAATCTCGTCTGTATTTGATTCGATTTTTTTCTTAAATGGTTTTACTTCAGTAATGATAGTTTTTGCTCGTACTGTGACAACATCATCTAAAACATCTTTGATTTCAGATAGTTTGATTTGTTTTTCTTTTTGTGGCTCTGTTGTATCTTGTTCTGCCTTCTTTTTTCCCCATCCAAATACCATGTTTTTGGTTTAGTTTTAGTAGATTAAATGTGTTAGAAGTACGCTATTTCAAAAATTTAAAAACGGTTTTTTATGTGAAATAATGTGACAAGTGCAAAAAAATTTCATAGTGGAACTGTAAGGAAGCGAATTCTAATTAATGCTAAAAATGATAAAGTGTGGAAAAAGATTAGCAATATTGTTGGTTTGCCTGAATGGATTGATGAAATAAAAAAGGCCACGCATTTATCGAAAATAAAGTGTGGAGTAGGTGCCATTAGAAAGTTAACCTTTGATGATGGAAATGTGATCGAAGAGCATATTGTAATATGGAACCCAAAACAATCCTTTTCATATATTGCAACAACTGGCCTACCATTGCGTGTATATCATGCAACCATTTCAATTCAATCAAAAAATAAAAAATCAGTTTATCTAACATGGTCATCATATCTAAACAGCGAGAAAATGACAGCAAAAGAGTTCAAAGAATTTGTTTTGTATTTAGAAACCTTTTATGAAAAATCGCTAAGAGTACTCAAATCCCAATTAGAAAATTAACAAGATTAAATACAATAAAATCGGATTTCTTTTGTGAGCGATATCCGTTTTACTATGCTAGGCATAGCTTTGATTTTTGCTGGATTTTTGATCTTGGGGGTTTTTGGTAGTCAATACATGGAGGCATCTATTCAAGCACAAGAGTTTGGTGATTGTTTTGATTATAGCGAAAATGCCCAGCCAACACAGATAGACTGCAATGTTGTGTTACAAGACAAGTCAGTCCTAACTGCAGTTATTGTAGGTTTGATTGGT
>JACOWO010000244.1 GCA_016176745.1 Nitrosopumilales archaeon | reverse complement strand
CCAGTCTGCAGTCATTGCATCAACTGAATCAACAACACGAACCATTACTATATTGCCATATTTTCTTTCATCACCTACAACACCAACAGCTTTGTCATCACCTACAGATGCATATGCCTGCCATACCTTATCATACCACTTTGCCTTTTCAAGCTCTTCTTCAACAATCTTGCTTGCTATCTTTGCAATCTCTAGTTTCTTTTCTGTTACTTCACCAATGACTCTAACTGCAAGACCAGGTCCTGGAAATGGATGTCGCATAAGCAGTTTTTGTGGAATCTCAAGAATCTTTGCAACCTTTCTCACTTCGTCTTTATACAGATCACGTAATGGTTCTAGGATCTCAAGCTTGAGCCAGTCAGGCAAGCCACCTACATTGTGGTGAGTCTTTATGACAGATGCAGGTCCTTTTGATACTCCGCTTTCTATAACATCAGGATAAAGTGTTCCCTGCGCAAGCCATCTAAACGGTCCATTTTTTTCAGCAAACTCTGTAAAGATTCGTACAAATTCCTCACCAACAATCATTCGCTTTTTCTCAGGATCTGACACGCCATCTAGTTTTGTTAAAAACTGCTTTTTTGCATCAATTTTTGTAAAGTTGACCTTGAAATTTTCTTGAAATTTTTTGTAAACATTTCTCCAATTTCTTTTTCTTCACCTAGTCGCAAAAGGCCATTGTCTACAAAGATGCATTTTAGCCTCTCACCAATTGCTCTATGAATAAGCAGTGCAGTAACTGTAGAATCGATTCCACCACTTACTGCACACAAGACATTTCCATCAATTTTTGAAATATTCTTTACAGTTTTTTCAACAAATCCTTTCATTGTCCATTCTTGCTTTGCCTTACAGATTTTTAGTACAAAGTTTTTCAAAATCTCAGTTCCTTGTTCTGTATGAACTACTTCTGGATGGAATTGAATTCCATAGATTGATTTTTCCATATTTGCAATGGCTGCAGCTTTTGCGCTTTCCGTATGTCCTATTACTTCAAAGTTCTTGGGGATTTGTTCGGCTTCGTCGCCATGACTCATCCATGCCCGAATTGATTTTCCTAATCCACTTAGCAGACTAGAGTCATCGTCTATCATCAAAAGCGAGGAACCATATTCCTTGTTTGCACGCTTTACTTTGCCGCCATAATTGTTGACTATAAGCTGATGTCCATAACAAATTCCTAAAATGGGCAACTTCATTTCAAATATCTTGTTTTCAGGTATGGGTGCTCCAGAATTGTATACGCTTGCAGGACCGCCAGAAAATATGATCCCTTTTGGATTGAGCTTTGTTAATTCCTCAACTGTAATATCGAATGGAACAAGCTCAGCATAAACTGAAAATTCACGAATTCTCCGGCAAATCAGGTGGCTGTACTGGGATCCAAAATCCAAAACAACGATTTTGTCCATAAAATCACTTGCTTAAATTATC
>JACOWO010000121.1 GCA_016176745.1 Nitrosopumilales archaeon | reverse complement strand
ATTATGTAGCACAAACCATACTTGAAACAAAGGGCCACTTTGGCTCAAAGACTGTAACTGATGCAAAATGGGATGGAGGAAAACTTGCTAAAGTGCTTAATGATGATTCTATACTAAAAGAAATGATAACAAAACAGTCACCAAAAGATGCAACAATTTTTGTTGAACCAACAGAAAATGCAGTTAGAATTTACGGCAAGTGGAAAAATAGCTATGAGTTTGGAATTACAAAAGAATTATTTGAAATTTATGACAAAATAGCTGGCCACATAAAAAATCTCTAGGCTTTCCACCAATCAAGTGCCATATAATCCACATCGTTTTCTCCACGAGGTATTGCCAAAATGAACTGCTTTCTTACAGTTGTTGCTAGTCTGCCTGCTAAAACAATATCAGTTGATGAGATTGGTTCGTTTCTGTTGTATACTTGCACAAGATATGGCGCATGATCAATGCCAGGGCCCTTCTGGTAGACAGCAAAGTCACAACCAAACTTGATTCCTGGGTTTACAATGTATCCTTTGTCCCTAAAGTTTCGATAAACTGTGTATTTTTTATCAAAGTTGTGTTGTTCTTTTCTACAAATTTCTAGCATCTCTTCTTCTGTTACTGACTTTTTATCTCTGTAGATTTTGATCTTTGATTTTTGAAGAAGATAAAACCCTTCGATTAAATCCAAGATTAGTGGAACGTTTATCTCATTTAATTTCGGTTTTGAAATACCAATCGGCTTTCCATAGTATCCTTCCATGAAAAGTTTTTGAGAGTCTTTAATGTTCCAGACTATGATTCGATTTTCGATTAATTCACTTTTCAAGCTACAGACTTAATGCTAATAGGATGAATGAATCTGATACAGATTGGCACTTGTCAGCCATCTCTTCGATTCCTTCAATTACATCCTTTACAAGTAAGAGTTCCTTTGTGTTTGAAATCTCATCAAGTACCTTGATTGTCAGCTGCCTGTATTTTGTATCAATCTCTCTTTCGATTTTTTGTGTGTCTTGTGCAAGTTCGATTGAGCCGGCGGCATTTGAGTTGAGACTACGTATGATTTCGTTTAGCTTGTAAACTTCATCTACTACAAGTTCGATTAGATCAGTAAGATCCTTTCCAAAGTCTGCCATCTTTAGAGTTGCAGGTTTGATGTTTGATAACTTGAAGGCTATACCTGTGATATATCCTGCAATCTCATCCATTGTATAGGCAGTGTTTAGAAGATTTTCTCTGTTAATTATCAGGCCGCCAACGTCTGCTACGTCTCTTGTAATCTTTCGTCTTAGGCTTTCTACTTCTTCTTCAATTGTTTCGATTTGTTCAAGTGTTGATTTTATTTCTGACTTGTTTTTCTTGAGCATAAGATCTGGCAGTGTTGCAAGACTTCGTGATGCGTTTAAAATTCGATTAATCTCATCTTGCAAAACCGCAATTGCTTTTCGTTTAGCCTGTACCTCCAGTTCCCCACTATACATTTAGAAATTTAATAAATTTGTGGCATTAATTAATCCTTACGCGATATTTTCTAAGCAAAATCAAGCCTGTCCTATTTCTTGCTTGATTTTTTTCTGACCCTTGTACAATGAAACAACTTCTTGGTCAGTGGATGCATCTTCAGGAGCTTTTTCAAATCTTATCTTTCCTGTAAACTTGGGAAATCTAAGGGCAAGACCGCTTCCCTTTCTTATGATGTCTTTTGCAGCTTTGTGAATTGGACTAAGTGTTATCTCAGATGCAACAATCTCAATTACAAGCTCTGGCTCAAACCATACATCAGGTTCCATCTCGCTGTCAACTCTGGGATTTTTTTTGAGTGTAACTTTATCTGAGAGCAACTGATAAAACTGATCTAAATTCTCATCAGTAAAACCAGTGCCAACTTTACAAATACTTGGAAACACATCTTCATTATCATTGTATGTTGCAAGCAACAATGTGCCATATCGCCCAGTCCTTCTTCCGCGCCCAAAGAATGCACCAATTACAACAAGATCTAAGCTATCGCCAAGTTCGTTTCTATACTCGCGTTTTAGCTTTAGCCAGTTACTTCCTCTCATGCCTGCCCTGTATGGCGCATTCAAAACCTTTAGCATGAGGCCCTCACATCCAGCATTAATCGAGTTTTCAAGAAACTCTTCAATCTCACTTTCTGTCTTTACTGTTGTCATTGGCACAAGCCTTGCAAAATTATCTTCTGTTACAATATCTTCAAGTGTCTTTCTACGTTGAGAATACGGCATGTCAAGGCAACTTTTGCCATCAAGATAAAGCGCATCAAAAAAATTAATTGTAATAGGGTATCTCTCTACTGCTTTTTCAACATTATATTTTCGTCGCCGGTGCATTAATTCCTGAAACGGCAAAAACTCTCCAGTGTCATCATTTATCGCAACTGCTTCAGCTTCAAGTATTGCATCTCTTGCTTTTAGTATCTTGGGAGTTTTTTCAACAATATCCGGATAATAGCTTGTTATGTTTTCTAGTCTTCTTGAAAATAAAACAACTTTTTCTCCTTTCAGGTGAATTTGCACACGTTCTCCATCAAGTTTGTATTCTGCAGCAAACTCATTTCCAATTTTCTCAAGTGCTTCTTGTTCACTTTTTACCCGATCAGCTAACATTGGTCGAATGGGATTAAAGACAGAAATTTCAAACTTTTTTGTCCCATCAAGACCTTTTGTAGCAATAGCTTCTGCTACCTTTCCCAAATCACTTGAAACATTATACGCCGTCTCCAAAGGCTCTCTGTTTTCTTTAGAGCCAGTGTATGCTATTGCAAGTGCATCCATTACTGTATTATCCGCAATTCCAAGTCGCAGTGTTCCAAGCAAAATTTTTAAAATGAATCTTGCCTCAAGCGGGGTTGCATCATTTAGAAGACTTGCAATGTACTTCATTTTCATGTCTTGAGATCGTAATCCTTCAAGCTCTGCGATTTTGTATAGCGTTTCGTATACTCGCTCTGTTGTAATTGGTTCTTTAACAAAGGTTGTCTGCGTTTTTTGCTCTAAGATCTTTGATGCCGCATGTCCTAGGTCTCCGCCCTTGTTGTATACTTCTTCTATCTTTTTGATTGGAATCCCTGCAGACTTTGAGATTGCTCTTATTGCAAGCTTTTCTGCAACTCCAAGCTCTACTCCATCAAAATCAGGCCGTAGTTTTCCTTGAATAAGATAAACCACCTTGGAGATAAGATCGCTTGGTGTATTCTTGAAAAGATCTACAAGGTACTGGGTTAGCTCTAATCTTTTTGTGGTATTTTCCATTTTTTCAAACGTTTCTACGATTATGGAAAATTTCATTCTGGATTTTTTATGACTCGTTGAATAAAAGTTTGAGTCACTATAATATCTTAGATGTATCTAAATATGGTTTTTCGATTTGAATGTGGAAGGTCAGATACTAGCGCAAAGTTGTACAATGGATAC
>JACOWO010000120.1 GCA_016176745.1 Nitrosopumilales archaeon | reverse complement strand
AGAAGAAACACCAAACGGAATAGTAACACAACAAAAACTATAACGTTTTAGATTCCGTGTCAAGAGAAATTTCTTCGCCGTTTTTAATTGAATCATATTCTTTTTGCGTTACAATTACTAACGGAATGTTTGCCAAGGCACATCCAGATGCTACCGTAAGATCAGCTTTTTGACAGATCATAGCATAAGGTGCTGAATTATTTGATTTAAGAGAATATATCGTATATGCACCTACACTACTTCCAACACCATATGGAAAAACAAGAATAGTGTTTTTGATGGATTTTTGAAACAAGTCATGCTTGTTATCACGTATAATGCCAGTTTTTTTATCCACTGCCCCAAGGAAGTTAATTGGTATTTTTGATTTCAAGATCTTTCCTTTGGCCTTTCCTTTTACTATGACCTTTTCTACCATTTTGTTTCATCATCTATGATTTGAGAAAGTGGCTTTAGGTTTACTTTGACATCATTGGAGTTTTTGAGATAATAAGCGCCTTTAATGCTATTTGTTATGACTCCATCCACATTATCTTTGTCTATTAGTGGTGTCAGACAGGTACAACAGTCAAAAAGCATTTCACAGCCAGCCCGTTTCAACGTATTTGCATACCCAAGATCAGAAGCTTGTTGCTGAATTGCTCTTGGACAAAATATCATACATCGTTTTTTAAATGATCTTCCCTTTAACATCAAAGCTAAATCAGATATTTCCTCTAGTCCAAGTTGTGGGCTTCCAAGTACTACAAGATCACCAGAATCTGTTGTGTTAAGTTCATCAAAGATGTTTTGCATTTCTTTATTATCAAAATCAACCTTTTCAGATTGATTGTCATTATCATCTAGAACAAACTTTCCACATTGGCCAGATGTTCCCATGCCACCACATAATGCTTTACAGCTACGTTTGTCAAGGTTGCTTGCTCCAGAAATTCTAACCGAACTGCCAGCAATCTTGCCAGCAAAATATCCTAATAGACCATATGTCAGCTCGTTAGAATTTTTAACCTTCATTTGAATTGTAAGATTAGGACTATCTGATTCTTCTTTTCTTAAATCAGAATAGGGGCTTTTCCCTGTAAGTGCACTAGCTAGTGCACTAAACGCACTTTCTTTATTTGTTTTAAGTTGTGCTATTGAGTTAGCATAGATTGCAGCGTTACTTTCTGCAAATGAAACTTGAGTATTTTTTTGTGGCAGATCAAATATTTCATATGGTATACAAGAAAAAGATGGCAGTACGCCCATTTTTTTATATGAATCACTGATACTCTGTTGTTTTTTTATAAAGTCATCATCTAAGTTGTAGTCTGAAACTGTATCAATGTCAAAACCCATTGGATTTACTGTAGTTTTTACTTGAACCTTGGCATCTTTGCTTAGTTTTGAGAGAAATTCTTCACCTGCATCACCTATTGTGTTATAGTTTACACCAGAAAGATGTGCCCACTGAATAGGAACTAGTCTATCAGCGTTGATGGCCTCGCCAGTAGCCACTAAAATCCTATATGCGAGTTCAAGTACTTCGCCTTTCTCTCCTTTAAGAGCAGACTCTTCATCCTTTGTTAATTCCATTATTCATATTCATTGATGAGTGGTATAATACTTGTACTAACAAAAACCAAAATAGTTTATTCAAAGTTCAGGAGTAGATTATAAGAGAATTAGTTTCATAGCATTACTATGAAAAATATCCTAAAGGGAATGATTGAAACTATGAATGCTGTAAAACCGCCACGTATGACAGCACTGCGGCAACTGCATGACGTAGAAAATGGTGATCCTTTCAACATATTAATTGGCACCATACTCTCAGCAAGAACTAAGGACGAAAATACAACTAAAGTCGCAGGAAAATTATTTGCAAAGTACAAATCAGTAAAAGCATTAGCTAATGCTAAAGTTAGAGACGTTGAAAAAATAATAAGATCAATTGGGTTTTATCATGTAAAAGCTAAGAGAATTATCGAGGTTGCTTCTATAATTAATACAAAATTTAATGGAAAAGTGCCTGATGATCTAGATACACTGATAACGCTTCCTGGGGTTGGAAGAAAAACGGCAAATTGTGTTCTAGTTTATGCTTTTGAAAAACCTGCCATACCTGTAGATGTACATGTTCATAGGATCTCAAACCGATTAGGTCTTGTTGATACTAAAACTCCTGAGGAAACAGAACTGGAACTAATGAAAAAAGTTCCAGAGAAATATTGGCTTGAAATAAATGACACTTTTGTTATGTTTGGACAAAACATCTGTAAACCAATTTCACCAATGTGTAATGTTTGCAAAATTAAAAAAATTTGCAAATACTACAAAACTAACGCTTCTTAAGAATCAATAAAACTGCAATTATTATTCCAATAATACCTGAAATAACGAAAGGTAACATGCTTAGAGGGTTTTCAGCTGGATTTCCTGAAACAAATTCAACAATCAAATTTCCAGAGTTTAGTGCAGGAGGATCTGTTGAGCTTTCCATTCCATATACAGAATAGGCAGAAATCGCAAAGTTTTCTATGTCTAAATTGGAAACAACGATTCTTTCTCCATTGTTGATGGTAAGTCCTGCATTATCTGTATATGCAGCTACAATCTTTTGGTTTGGAATCCATCCTCGTTCAAGTCTGTTATGGACAACAACATAACCATTTTCCGGTAGCCACGCAGCCACCCAAAATTTTTCATCAGGTGGACTACCCATGCCTATTTCAATGAATTTTTCTGGGATAGTTGCATCATAGAATCGTATTACAGCATTGCCATTTGGATTTGCGTAGAGCAGCTTGTTATCAATTGTTATTTGCCAACTCACTGAATGAGTTTCATCTAGTTCAATTATTTGTGCGTCATTTGCAATTTTATTGAATTCGTGGTAAGGTATCTCAGTTGTATGTAAAATTAAGGAAGGATTTGACTGAGACTGACCATAAATAGGACTTAAAGTTAATGATAAAATTAGAATTAATATAATATTGTGATTCACAATTTTGCTCGATAGTGCGTGAATAAAAATCTAGTCAACAAAAGGATTTTTGTGACTCATTATAATTTTTGAAACTTCTGGTCTAAGAATAAATTCGGATGGTGCTTTTCCATTCTGAATCATTTCTCGAAGTTTAGTTCCACTTACCTCGTCTCTAGTTTCTATGCCATGTGGACATACTCTTTCATTGGTAAATGTAATACATTTTTTACAATAAAAAAATGCTGGAAAGAAAATAGGAGTTATCTCAAGATCTGAGTAGTCTTTGAATATGTCTTGTGCTGCAAATGGGCTGTAGTAATTTCCTACACCAGCATGATCTCTACCTATTATAATGTGAGTACATCCATAATTCTGTCTCATTATGGCATGATGTATTGCTTCTTTTGGTCCGGCATACCTCATTTCTGTATGCAATGTTGCCAATTTGCATCGATTTTTAGCGTAATAATTT
>JACOWO010000119.1 GCA_016176745.1 Nitrosopumilales archaeon | reverse complement strand
ACATTACTGATCTTATTGTGGAATATTCAGCTCATCTGACAGGAAGAGGATTAAACACATCAATTGATTACAAGGTTATACTAAAGCCGACAATCAATGATTATGTTATTAGGCAATACTCTGAAAATAGTCCTGCTCTAGTTGACGTAAGCTGGCGAGGACTGGCAGTAAGTGGTCCTTTTGTTTTAAACACACTTCAGTATGGCGATGTTGAAATCAATATGCCAATATCTTTTATCAAATCTATCTTACCTGATACTTATTCAGTGATTAAAGGAACAGAAGCAGAGACGCTTCTTTCAAAAAGCATCATTGATGCTTCATATATTGGAGAGCAACCGCTTTCAAATTGGCACTTTTTGTTTGACCCAACAGGAATCAACGTTGATGCAAGTACATATGGGCTAGATGAGTCAATTAGCGGATTTGTAGTTTCTACATTTACAATGGGAGAAAGCAGCCTAAGAGAGGGAAGACAAGTTGAGCGAGTAGAAGAAGCACAGTTTACTGCAGATGCGCCATACGTAGTAAGAACAGTCCAGTCAGCAGACAATGCAAATCTCAAATTGATTGGCTTTGCAGCAGTTGACAGACTAGAAGGTACAGAAGTTCTTGGAGTCAGTCCACAAGCACCGCAAGGATATGCAACAACATCTACTGGCGGATTTCCGGTTTCAATAATTTATGGAATGGCAGCAATGGCAGGCATTGGTGCAATTGCAATCTTATTCATTAGCAGCAGACAATTAAAGAAAGAGGAAGGCAAGGGCCAACAAGGAATTGATCCTTCACAGCTACGAGGATATGAAACTAGCAGTGCAGCTGGCGGTTACCAGACAAATCGAGGCGAGGCTCAGCTAATCAGCGATGCAGAGTATGAAAGACATCGAAGTGTCTATGAAGAAGAAAAGCAACCAGCAAGTGGCGGCAACAAGGGTGGCGCCATGCCAAAAGACTGGAAGCCATAAGTTAGTGCGTGCCAGTAGTAACTCTCCTTCTGTTTTAACGATATTTCGCTTTGCAGCCTACCTGAACCAAGTGCAGGCACCTATAGTTCTGTTTGGCTTTGCTCCATGTGGGACAGATTTTTCATTCCGTTTCTGGAAATCTCAGGTTTTGCCATCACAGTACACTCCAGATAGGATTTTTTTCTATTCCGTTGCCTGTCATCTCTGACAATCTGTCACCAGACCACATTACCTGCATGGGGGGAGAAGTTTCCTCTGACGAATCAGCGTGTCGTTCACCGGCTCGCACTGGATGTAATTAAATAATGGTAAATTTGTGTATTACTAATTATTGTATTCTATAATCCTGTAGAATTGATTGAATGTCGTCTTCTGATTCTGCTTTAGAGTAATCCAAAAGCAAGTTTTGGTTCAGATCATAAAATGTATGGCCCCACTTGAATTTGTCAAGTAGCTTGTGTGCAAGATCTGCATATCCTAAAATAAACAGAGCTGCGGCTATTGCTTCAACTGTTGTAAGTTTGTTTAGCTTTGAGTAATTAATAGGGTTTCCTGCAAGCAGTGGCGGAAGCTTGCGTTTTAATCCAACAAAATTTTTGGTAAATGCTTGTTCTGCTTTTTCCCAAGAGCAATCAATACCTGTAACAGAATCAAAAAGTTCTTTATCAGAGAAAAGTAGTGTTTGTTTTGCAAACGGATCTAAGACAAGAGTATTTTGTGTTGTTTTTTTAATCGGCTTTGCCATTCCAAATTTTACAAGCTTTGCAGCAGTACATTTTTTTGGATCGTCTTGCTTAAACATCAAAACTTGAATTTGCATTAAAAAGAAAATTAATTTTCTTTATTTTATCTTATGCTGCTGGAAGATAGGCAACCTTATAGTAGAATCGTGAAGGCTCGTCGCTTTTCAAAATTTCTACATTCCATGAAGAGTTAGGTATTTTGGAATCAGATGATTCAGGTATTATTGTAAACTTTTCTAGTCTTGCATCAGGTCCACTGTATCTTACCTTATAGCTGACACCATCAACTTCAACTATTTTGTAAATTGTTCCCGGTGCTCGCGTTGATTCAGAGACAAGACAGTCTGTGTCTGGTCCAATTACACATATTCCTGATTCAGTAGTAACTTGGATGTTGACGTTTACTTCGTCTCCACGCTTTGTTGTAAGAAGTGAGCCGTCAATTGAACGCGGTTGTACTGTTTGATCATTGATTGTTTTTTCACTTACTGTAATTTGGATTGATGATTCTGTAATCCTGTTTTCTTTTTCAAAGAATTTCTGAGATGGTATTTCGGTTTGTTTTTCTGTTTCTACCGGTTTTTCAGTCTCTGTAGGGATTTCAGATACTGCTGGTTTTTCTACTACTGTAAAGAGCTTTGAGACAGTACCAAAGTCGGTATCTGCTGTCATCATATATCCACCCAAACTTGTTGGAGAATCTGGAATCTTGAATTCATATGTAAAAGCACCCATCTTATCTGGCCTTACAGTGACCATTGGTACTCCTTTACCGCAGTAGAATGCACCACATGTGGCTGCTGATGGATCTTCTTTTAGTACAGTGAGTTCAAAGTGTTCAAGGAAAATCAATTTGTTTAGTCTTCCAGTAGCTTTTACAACTTCACCCGGATAGTATTCTTCCTTATCAAGTTCCATTTGTAATGCAAGTTGTTCATCGCCTCCCACTGCAAAGTTATTGTTTATTACAAAGAACATTTCATCATATAGATCAAAGTAAGAACCACTTACTCTGTAAGTTCCGTCTTTGAATACAGTAACTGGCGTTTCAAATATTTGTTTAAAGTCTCCTGACACATCAGGATGCACTAATGATTCATAAATGACTTTTCCTTGTGAAGATTTTACAACTATTTGGATCCTTTCTGGAATCTGGCCTGATGTTGCTTGTGATCTTTTTGTAGTCTTTCCTGAAACTACTAGTTTTTCTCCTGCATCGTATACAGCTTTGTTTGTTTTAATTACAAACGGCACATCTAAGACAAAGTCTTCATCAGGATTAGGAGATACTCTAAAGAAGAGGTCTGTTTCGTCTCGTTCTGATGACACCTTTATTTTGTATGTGCCAAAGATGCTTGCTGACATAGACCTATCAGTACCTAGTTGTACAGCCAAGTTTTCAGAAGATGGAGTAGACCAACTCCAAGAAAAGACACTATTGCTAATTACAACACCATGTCTTTCTGTGTCACCACTTGGTTTTGTAACTGTGATTGAGAGTGTTTTTTGTGGAAATCTTTCTGAGACTTTACCAGTTAGTTGTATTTTTTCTCCAAGACCATAGACTTTTTTGTCAAGTGAGACTAAAATATCGTTGACTCCAATATCTACTGATTCGCTTATTGTAAATGATGCAGTTGCAACATATTTGCCTTGATCAAAGCTTGCCTTTACTGTATAGGTTCCAGGTTTGAAAATTTCATTGAGTTTGATTTCGGATCTAAAGTCTCCTGCAACGTTTGG
>JACOWO010000118.1 GCA_016176745.1 Nitrosopumilales archaeon | reverse complement strand
ATTCCAAATATTTATGCACAATCATCAGAACCCGCATCTCCTTCTGAAGATCAAGCTCAAAAGGCAGAAGAAGCTCAAAAGGCAGAAGAAGCTCAAAAGGCAGAAGAAGCTCAAAAGGCAGAAGAAGCTCAAAAGGCACCTGAAAATATTGGATATGAAATTGAAGAAATTAAATCATCAGAAAATTCTTCAAAACCTAATGGTGGTTGTCTTATTGCAACTGCAACATTTGGCTCAGAACTAGCGCCTCAAGTGCAGCTCTTAAGAGAAATTAGGGACAATACTGTACTGTCAACTGCATCAGGCACATCATTCATGTCTTCATTTAACACATTATACTATTCGTTTTCGCCAACAGTAGCTGATCTAGAAAGACAAAATCCAGCATTCAAAGAAACTGTTAAGGTTGCAATTACACCATTGCTATCATCATTGTCATTGCTAGAGTATGTTGACATTGACTCAGAAGCTGAGATGCTAGGTTATGGTATTGGTATAATTCTACTAAATATTGGAATGTACTTTGTTGGACCTGCATTTCTTATAGTTAGACTGAAAAGCAGGGTTAGCAAGATTCATGCCTAGTTTATTGGGGAGAATCAAACTTTATTAGCTATTCTCTCTCCCGGCGCTTAGAATTTTTATGAAAACTCGCAAAATTTTTTTCATAAAGATCAACAAAAATTCCAGACATTGATTATCATTACACGAATTAGTATAACCTATTTCAAAAGATCCTGATTTAGAAAATATTTTCATGATAAAACATCATAAGATATTTAACCATTGAAGAACAAATTATTCAAGCATGGTAGACGAGGGTAAATCAACTCTTACTTATACTCATTTTCTCAAAGAAGATCTTATGATTTTCCGTATAGCCCCAAATAATGGTATTATGCCAGATTATGAGTCAGGTCAATTTCTTACCATTGGTATTCCAGTAGTAGCTGAAAATTATAAGATTGTTCGCAGAGCATATTCAATTGCTTCACATCCTGAAAACAAAAAGTATTTTGAATTTGTAGTTAGGTGGGTTCGAAAACCTTTGCCTGGTCGTGTTACAACCCAATTATTCTATGCAAGTGAAGGAGAGCAAGTATATTTGACAAAACCAACAGGAAATGCCCTAACAATTAATCAAAGATTACCAGATGGCAGTAAAGATGAGCGAAGAATTGTCTGCATTGGAGGCGGTACTGGCATTGCACCCTTTGTAAGCTTTGCACGACATCTTCATGTGGTTGGAGACAAAAGAGAGATTGTTGTTTTACATGGTTCTAGCTATGTAGACGAATTAAGTTACAAAGGACTCTTTACTGATTTAGAAACAGAAAGTCTTGACATCAAGTAACGGAGAAATGTCGCCTTTAGAAAAACTTGTTGGAGAAAAAATTACAAAAGAGAATACGATATTCTACATTTGTGGCTGGCAGGGAACAATTGATGGTGTAATGAACTATATGTCTCCAAAGGGTTTTGTAACTATGCATGATAAACGTAAAGATGGGAGTTTTGAAGTAAAATACGAATCGTACGGTTAATCACTAATTTTTTGGTAATAAATTGGATTTTCAGCCTTTTCTTATTATGAATTGCATTAAGGCTTCTTTGGAATATTCAATTCCATGTACCTCAGCAGAATGCTTACTGTATTCATCGATTACCTTTGAGACATCATCTCCTTCTGCAACAAAATCGCACTCAAAACCATAATCTTTACATACGAATCGAGACACGCTTAACGAGAAAAAATTGTATTATATATCTTATTTCATTGGTTTTACGAACGAGTAGTGTAAGTATCTTTAGCTATACTCTATCTTTCAAACAGTTATTGATTATCTTTTTCTGATGTCTTTTTTGAATTGGTTGTAGGTATTGCAACAATGTTTTCTACAACCGCCTTTGTCAACTCATCAAGAATTTTGATTTTATTCTCATCAGTTTCTCCCAACATTTGTAATGCTTTCTCTAATTCTTTTCTTCTTAACGAGTCTACACTTGCAAATACATCCTTAACCAAGGGTTCTGGTTCAAGTCGTTTCATCGTTGCTTCAAGAATTGGAACTTCTTTACTAATCATTTTTTCTACAGTGCGAACTACATCCTTCCTAGCTGCCAGATTTCTTTCCTCCGCCTCAGCAATTTGATCTCTAAACATTAATTTAGTTCCAGGAAGCGTAGAGACACTCTCATCAACTGCTCTGGGATCTGATATATCCAAAATCATAGTACCTTTCTTTTTATTTCCAGCGACTATTCTTATTTTATCATAAGTAATTATGAAATAATCTGCCGTAGTTGCAACAAAGATTATGTCAAATTTATCGAACCCGGCTATAAAATCTTCAAATTTTATTGGTTTTCCACCAAGTATCTTAGAAAAACCAGTAGCTCGTTCAATGGTCATACTGGAAACATCAAACGCATAGCCTTTTTTATTAAGAGATTTAGCAACCATGGTTGCTGTTTCACCAGTGCCTATAAGCAGAACATGTTTCTTGCCATCTAAACCTGCATATTCTTCTGCAGTTTTGACAGCAATGTCACCAATTGATATTATTCCTTTACTAATTCCAGTAGAATCTCTAATACGAGTTGCAATTCGTATAGCACTATCAAACAATTTATTCAATATTCTACCAGATACTTTAGCTAGCTTTGCGCCTGAAATCGATGCTTTTATGTCATCAAGGATTTTTTCGTCTCCTACAACTATTGATTCCAAACCAGATGCTAGTCTTAATAGATGAAGGTAAACATCAGTATCCATATACACTTCAAGAATCTGATCAAGATGATCAAGATCATATTGTTCTAGTTGTGTTAGTGATGCCCACGTTTCTTTGATTTGATGTATGACCAGATTTTTTCCTTCACTTCTCCTAACATCTGGTACTTCACCTTTTTCCAGATTATTTACCGTAAATACTTCAACCCTGCTATGAGTCTGAACTATTACACATTCTGAAACGCCAGAAATTTTCTTAAAAGATTCACATGCAGCTGTGATATCTTTGAATGCAAATTTTTCTAACTTGTGAATTGGAAGATTTTTGAAAGTAACTCTTACATTGACTATGTTAAAATCATTTTTATTCATAATATCGCCATTTATTCCCGAAGTTTGTCTCTTCCACCTTTTGCTGTACGGAAAACATTCATGCCAATGTAATAGTTTTGATATAAATAGTCTAGCGTTTTCAAATCTTCTTCCACTCTTTGAATTTCTTGTATAGTTGCATCAGGATCGTTTCTTAATTGTTCAAGTTTTTGTTCAGTTTCCTCTCTAAGATCACTTATTCCAGCTTCATAATTAGACATCCCGCCTAATTCAGGACTGAGTATATGTTCTGGCTTGTATGGCGGAATCTGATCTGTTGGGATTTCAACTCTTTTTGAAATTTCTTTAATATCATCTTCTGTGAGTATAGGTGTTGTTGGAACTAGATCTTTCTTATAACGGAAAAATTCAGGTTCTCCCATTTCACGTCTAAATATTCGCTCTTGTCCACGTTTATCAATAAGCGTCTTGTTTGCTTCTGCTGACACAACTTCTCCTGCAGCTGCCTCGTATTCCTTTTCTGCTTCTGCTTCTGCAGCTGCTTTTGCTACCGCTGCTTTTACTGCTGCTGCTTTTGCTGCCGCTTCTGCCAGTTCTGCTGCCTCTGCTACCGTCAATCCTAGCTTATTTTTGGATGGATCCTGCGGCTTTTCATCAGACAATATAATTACATCAATTGGGGGTAAATTTTAAGTTTTTACGATATATTTTGAGTCTAAATCAGATCCAAAGACATAATGACTTTCTGCCATTTTTTGATATTAAAAGAAAATTTTGAAAAATAATACTGTTTATACATTGCTATTTTGCTTTTTAGATTCATGGCAGAGAATAAGATTAGATGGGTAGACAAATTCATAATTGCGGCTATAATCCAAGGTGGAATAATAACTGCGTTGGCATTTATGGTAGTCGGTTTTCAAATCACTTTTACTGACGTAAACATCATGCAGTATCTTTCTCTTTCATTTGAGGGACCTGCTAAATGGTTCTTTATTGGAATAATATTTTATTTAATTATAGTTGTGGCCATAGCTGTAACTGCATTATTCTATAATCATCTTGAAATCAATCTACAGCAAAAATTTTCAGGAGGCTTGAAGGTTCTTGCTTGGATTCATCTAATAGGAATGAATGTAGGAGGTGCGGGAGCAATGCTGTATATGATATTTGCAGGTTTGGCTGGATCTGGTGTACTATCACTATTTACTGAAGGTACATTGGGAACACAGAATCCTGCAGTAATGGATTCTTTCATAGAACCAATAGGTGCCTTTGTTGGTCTTCTTGGTATAGGAGTAATATGCGGAGGATTAAGTTTCATAATTGCGTATAAACGGAACAAATAGAGTCGATCAATTCAAAATCATTTAATGACTTGAAAACAAGATACTACTATTGACAAAATTTGATGTAGCAATAATTGGGGGAGGAATACTTGGTACAACCATCTCATATTGGATTTCTACATTATATGATTTGAAAATTTGTGTTATCGAAAAAGAACAAGACGTTGCAATGCACGCAAGCAGCCGTAACACAGGCGTGGTTCATTCTCCATTTTATCTCAATCCAGACACAAAGAAGGCTTTAGCAAAATCTGCTATTCTGTCATATGAAATGTGGAAAAAACTTGCTGAAGCCAGAAACGTCACATGGAAAAATACAGGCGTTTTTGAAATCGGTTTTGATGAAAAACAACACAAAAGCCTTGAAGAATATATGAAATGGGG
>JACOWO010000243.1 GCA_016176745.1 Nitrosopumilales archaeon | reverse complement strand
CAAAATGGAAAATTGATATTCCAAAAATAAAAAATCTAAACTGTCATTATTTACCAGACAATGCTGAGATAATTACGGGAAACGGCATTACCATTTTAAAAAGAGAAGGTGAATATTTACCGTTTTTATCAAATACTGAAATTCTTGAAAAATTTCCCCACGTGGTTGTTGATATGGGCGCAGTCAAGTTTGTCTGTAATGGTGCAAATGTGATGAGGCCCGGCATCAAAAAATATACCGATTTTGAAAAAGACCAGATAATTTGCGTCAAAGAAGAGTCAAAACAGAAATTTCTTGCAGTGGGAAAATCACTTGTATCAAGTACTGAGATGGAATCACTAGCAAAAGGCGAGGTTGTAAAAAATTTACATTACATCTCAGACAAATACTGGGAAGCCAAAAAAGAAATTAGAGACTAGTTTTTTTCTGTAAATTCCTTTGTTCCTTGCTTGTTTATGACAAGAATGTCAATTCCGTCGCCGCTAAAAGAGTCCCTCATTGTTGCAGAGCGGACAGACTTTATTGCAAGATCAACTGCCTCCTTTTCTGTAAGCTTTTCTTTGTAGCTTTGATCAAGCACACCCAGTGCCATTTCTGCACCGGTACCAACAGCTGCATACTCATCTGGCAGGACTACATCAAATTAGACATCATTTTTGCAATAGAGTTTGGAGGAACATCTCGCTTTATCTCCATTTTTCTGATTTTTGCCAGTGCCTTTATCTGTAGAGATAAAAGCTGCATGTCGGCTACAAGGCCTGCACACGCTGCAGCAACGTTTGGGGTTAGCGGAAAGGTCTTTTTTGTTGATTTGCTTACCAAGAAATTACCATATGCGATCCTGCGCTCGCTTGCAAGAACTATGCCGTCATCAAATGATATTCCCACGGCAGTTGCGCCAGGCATATACATGTACGACATATGTCCACTAATTTTGGGGCGAAATAAAGTCCTTTCTCATCTTTTTTGGCTCAGAAATTTATACAGCATAAAATTTTTGTAGACTGTTGGCAGAGGCAACATTCCGTCAAAGCAAGTTTCATGACATTGCACACATGGGTGTGCGCGTAGCTGTTGGCGTGATCTTTTTGGCTCACGGACTGCCAAAGTTTGATCCCGGCTTTTTGGACTTTTTGACAAACATCGGCGTTCCACAGGAGATGCAGGTAATACTCGCACTTGCAGAAACCGTTCCCGGAATTTTACTAATTGCTGGAGTGTTGACAAGGATTGGAGGCGTTGTTTTGTCTTTGATGATGATGGGTGCTATATTTTATGTAAAAAAGGCAGACCACCTTACAGGCCAGGGAGGGTTTGAGATTGACCTTTTACTATTGGCCTCAGCCTTGAGCATGATAGCTGCAGGCCCAGGTAGAGTATCAATAGCTCACATTGTAAAAAAGTTACCGCGATTCTTGCATTAAGCTGCAAAGTTATTGATTACAAGACACATGCACTTTGTTGTCTTTTTTAG
>JACOWO010000042.1 GCA_016176745.1 Nitrosopumilales archaeon | reverse complement strand
ATGTCCCATTATTTGCTAAGATAAATCTTGATATTTTCTAAATTCTAGTGCCACAATTCTCGCAAAATTTTGAACCTTCCCTATTTGCAAGACCGCAACTTGGACACTTCAAATCAGATTTACCTGAAGAATGTCGTTCTGCAAAACTTTCATTTTTTGAACCTAATAGAATAATTTCTCCAATTTTTTTGATTCGATTCCAGCTTATACTTTCTTCGGCTCCATTATACTTAGTAACAACGATAATTACAGATTGTGTTGAATCAACCCCCATTTCTCTTACGACTCCAATTTTTTTCAAATTATCATCATATACATCCATGCCAATGATCGTGCTAAAATTGGACCCTTTTGAGGAATCTGCTTGGGTATCTGGCTGTGGTTGTATAGTTCTGCTTTGAGGCTGAACGGTTTCTGTTTTAACACTAGGTGAAACAGTTTCAGTTTTAACAGATGTGGTTGTTTGAACAGGTGATGGTTTTGAGAAATGTTCTTCTGCTATAGGCTTTGCGTTGCCTACATCACTAGCTTGATCAGGTTTTCTAAATTCTCGATATTCAGCTATTGTAGAACCGCAAACATTGCACAGATATTTTCCTTTCTCAACTAGAATTAAATTTTCAGCTACTTCCTCGTTTGGGGTTTCATATTTTATCTGAGGTCCTCCATCGTAATCTTTTTCACACGAATTGCAATAATGTTTTGAAATTTTTGATGAATCAATTCGTCCAATTGGCGCCAAAAACAGATCTGGACCGCCAAGATTCCCTTTTCGTTGCTGTTCCTCAGTAATAGTTGCCATTATGTAGCCGCCAGAACCTCTCAGCTTCTTAAGTCGGGATTCTGTGCTCATATCTGCATCTATTAAAATTCGAATTTAAATATATATTCACAAATTTTTTGCTGATAATAATTTTGAGTACTAGATGATCTGTTCGGCTTTAGTTCGTAAATTTTCTTTGCTAACATATTTAGGTACGTTACAGCAAAATCACACTGATTATAATGGAAATTACAAAAATATCTGACGCAAAAAGCTGGGAAACCACTGTTATGAACTCTTCACATCCTGTCTTTGTTGACTTTTGGGCAGAGTGGTGTGGGCCTTGTAGGATGGTTAGCCCAGTAGTAGAGGAACTGGCAAATGAGTTTGAAGGTAAGGTAAACTTTGTTAAAGTTAATGTTGACGAGGCTAATGAGTTAGCATCAAAATACAATGTGTTTAGCATTCCGACATTAGCAATATTCAACAAAGGACAAATAATTGCCCAACAAGTCGGTGCGGCATCTAAAGATTCATACAAAAAGATGATTGAAAGAGCACTAGAAAAAATCTAGGCTTTTTGATTTTTTCATTTTCGATCTAAAGTAATTAATAACTGAAAACAAAAGCTCATACTATGTCACTTGGTGAGATAGACACACTAAATCTTTTAGCTGATAAACTTGAAGCACTTTTTAACGATTCTCAAGGCTACTATGAATCATTTCTTGATACAACCAAGCTCTACAAGAATGGTAAACTAAGTGAAAAGGAATTTTTTGAAAAGCTAGGTGATTATGTAGTTGCTTACTCTGCATTAGAGTTTCTTTCAATCAAAGTAATTTTTGAAATAAAAAAAGCACTTGGTAAAATAGCAGGAGGATCTGCACTTGGACGAACTCATTCACCTGCTTTGATGCCAGGAGTTGGTACCTCTGGAATGATGGGAAGTATGGAAATACAAGCTCCTCGTGCTGGAACAAAAGAAAATCCAGTGGGCGTACCGCCATCTGTTGTATCGGCAAAACAAACTTTTGGTGATATTGGTACACTACCATCACCTGATCCTAACTTTGTAGCTCAATCATCTCAAAGATCAAAATGCACATCTTGTGGAAATGATATTAGGCCAAACGCAAAGTTTTGTACAATATGCGGAGCAAAAATCCAAAATTAATTATGATTTAACCTAGAGTCGTACCACATTCTGTGCAGAATCTGGCGGTTGTTGAGTTTTTAATCCCACACTCTGAGCAATATTTTACATTAGTACCTGTTTCGGTAACTGGGTTTCCATACATTCCAGTAGATCTAACAGCTCCGGTTGGAACATATGTTTCATCATCAATTACTTGAACAGGCTCAAAATCTTTTTCTTCAACAAAGGTCATTATCCTTGGAACTTTTTGTTCTCTGTTATTAGGATCAAGAACAATATCTCCAAGCCAGAAAGAATATCTCATCAATGTTAACTCCGGAGTTGAAAATGCAAGCGTATGAGTTGACATATAGTCCTCTGCAGCTTTTTTTCCGTTGAAAATCTTCATGTTTCACAATGTTTTGAATTATCTATAATAGTTTCTGGTTTAGATGGACCGGGAGGGAATCGAACCCTCGACATTCGCGTTGCGAACGCGACATTATACCACTAAATCACCGGCCCCTACTTACCACTAGAGAATCTGTTTTTATTCATTTACTCAAACGCATAATAGATAGAAATCATTGCACAAAACTAGATGACTTATGATGCGGTAATAACCAATTCTCATGTTGTGACAGACCAAGGCTTGGTTGATAAAAACATCATAATTGATGATGGCAAAATTATAGGTCTTACAACAGATGAACCTGCATGTGATGAAAAAATTAACGGACATGGACTTGTTTCGATTCCAGGAGTAATAGACACACATGTACACTATGGCGTTTATTCTTCAATAGATTCAGCAGCTGTGACTGAATCACGCGTTGCCGCGCTAGGTGGTGTAACAACTATGATGCGGATGCTTAGGCTTGGTGACTCGTATAAAAGATCACTTGCATCTCAGCTTGAGGCAAGCATAGGAACCCATTTTGTCGATTATACTATTCACGCATCAATCTTTAACAAACAACAAATTGAGGAGATGAAGTTTTGTGTAGAAAACGGAATTACATCATTCAAACTATACATGAATCTTGGTGCAGATGTTGGCCATGTGTATATGGATATGGTACCAAACACTACCTCTTTGAATGAAGTAAAAGTTGAGGTGAATTTAGAAATTGTTGAAAATGTTGTAAGAACAGCAGCATCACTTGGTTGTCCTGTTTTAGTTCATGCTGAAGACTATGAAACATGTTCATGTGGGATAAAAACAGCAAAAGAGAAAAAAAAGGACGGACTTGCAGCTTGGTCTGAGAGTCGTCCTCAAGAGGCTGAAGTAAAGGCAATACAAGCGGTGTCTAACTTTGCAAGAAAATATGGTTGCACGTTGTATTTTGCACATATTGGTTCAAGTAGTGCACTAAAACAAATCCAAAAAGAGAAAAACGCCGGAACAAAGATCTTTGTTGAAACATGTCCTCACTATCTTACACTTTCATATGAGAATCAGAAAGGATATCTTGCAAAGGTAATGCCGCCTATAAGAACCGCAGAAGACATTTCGTTTGTTTGGAATACCATTGATACAAACCAAGTTGACACGATCGGAACAGATCATGTTGCAAATCAACTAAAACTAAAACTAAAAGGAAGTGATGTATGGAACGCTCTTGCTG
>JACOWO010000041.1 GCA_016176745.1 Nitrosopumilales archaeon | reverse complement strand
CAAGTGGGGTTATAACAGAAACATCATTTATAGCTGTAATGATATCGTTTGGTTGCAGTCCTGCTTTTTCAGCCCCGCTTCCTTGAATTATTGATAAAATTAGAACTCCTTCTGGTGATTCATAAAACCAACCTAAAAGTGGTTCTGGTACTATAATTGCAAAAACTGGATTAGTAAGTAAAATTGCTCCAAGTGCAAATGAAAAAATTACGTTTGAAGTAGCTCCCGCACCAATTACTCTAAGTTTTGAAATTCTTTTTGCTTTGTTAAATTCTTCTTCATCCGGTTCGACAAAGCCTGCAAACATTGCAATAAAAATTGCAAAACCACCTGTCTTGATCTTTATTTTTTCTAGTGTAGCAACAATACCATGTGCACCTTCATGGATTACCAAAACTATCGGTATTGATAATAGAAAATACGCAATTGCTGTAGATGATGTCAAGGTGACTCCAGGTATTAATACAGTTAACTGTGCAAATTCTGTTGGCTTTACAAAAAAATTAGATATGTTAGAAAGTAAAAACCAAAAGGCAAATCCCATCATCAAAAAACCGGCAACAACACTTACATCTGCAAATATACGAACTCCTCTACGAGTCCTGTTTAACATCTTTGTTAGAGCAGATTGTACTTGATAATTTTTGTATGTTAAACTATAAGGTTTTATCTCAAAACCACGCTTATCTAATTTTAGGCCTTTTGCTACTAAAACAATGATAACCCATGCTATTAGTACATAGACAATCGAATTATCTGATATAAAATCAAGTTCCAAAGTAATTGCTACTTTTTTTAATCACGTACATTTATCAGTTACTGTGAAACCCGTAGTAATAATTTCAACATATCCAGACAAAAAATCAATCACAAAAATTGCAAATATGCTAGTAAAAAGGCAAATCGTAGCATGTGTTAATTTTGTTAAAATTAGCTCAGTTTATAGCTGGAAGAAAAAAATTGAGAATACTTCAGAATATCTTGCTATTTTTAAAACAACCAAAAAAAATATTAAAAAATTAAAAAATGAGATAAGAAAAACACATCCATACAAAGTTCCAGAGATAGCTGAGATTACAATTAGATCTCTAAATAATTCATATCTAAAATGGTTAATTGATTCAACAAACTAGTATTCCAAAGCAAATCTTAAGAGAGTCACTATGCCACCTAGGCCAGAAACTCTCAAGCCTGCATCAGTAGTTGAATCTACGCCATATACTTTAGCTCCCTTACTTTCTATATCATTTAGTAATTCGATTACTTTCTCTTCATCTTCAGTTTGTATTATCTTTTCAGAAAATACAAGAGATTCTATGGAACCATATTGACTAGCTTTTAGTGTCTCATCAAACCCCATTGTAAATTTTCTGCTTTTTTTATTAGCTCTGAGCATTATCTCATCAATAATGGACAAAACTTTAGTTAGTTTGCTATCAGACATTATCTCCTTCATTGACTGTGACTTTGTGAATGTGTATAGCCCATCCTCTCCACCTGAATCTATTCCATCTATAACTTTGTATTCATTACCAATTGGTGTTTTTTGTAGAAAATTACCAAATCTTTTTTTTGTTTCACCGGGGCCAAAAATTATAATTTGATCTCCTTTATTTATTAAGGAGGAAACAGCTTTTTGAACACCCTCAAAAAATCGTTCTATGTTAAAATCAGATTTGTATTGTTTTCCACTTGATCCTGAGTAAATATTTGGCATAATCTGTAAATGTGTCCCTTTTAATCTTCCAATACCACATACACTAGTATCCAACGCAACAAGTAAGAATCCAACACTTTGATTATTTGTTTGTAGTAATTTTTTTTCTATTGGGATCCATTGTTTTTTAATTAATTTGAAGCTCTCATTCATTGTTATCATAAAAGAATGATGGGATCCTTTTGGGACAGATTCATTATTTGATTCGATAATTATACCATGTATACGTAGTCTATCCAAAACATTATCCAAGGATATCTTTTCTACATCTAGTCCTATTCTTATTCTAACTCGCTCTCCTTTATCAGGTCTTGAATAATCCTTTTCAAGTTTGATGATCCGAGTGGTATCCCCAACAACTCTATCTCCTTTTTTGATTATCCGGCGCAAAGTTATGAGATCATCTGGTTCTTCAGGTATTAACGCAATTGAATGTTGGTCTAAAATTTTGGTAATCACGTTAAAATCATAATTTTAAAAAAGAGAAAAGAATGTTAGCTTGTTATTTCATTAACTTTAGTCTTATTTTCTTCATTCTTTTTTCGTAAGTAATTTTCTACCCATTCCATCGTTATAACTCCACTTTCAGCAAGATTAACAAGCGAATTTGGTGATGCTTCACCAGTAACTTTACCACCATGTCTTCTAATCTGTCTCCACTTTAAACGAGTATTCCCACTTTTTGAATTATAGATTATTCCTAAAACATCCCTAGCATTTACAAAAGTTATTTCACGAATTTTTTTTAAAGTTACTTTATCTGCGGCTTCTACATAAATTGAACCATGTTCGTCATCTCTTTCTGGGAAAACCTCGTAATCTTCCAAATAACTACTAGGCGTAAATGAACTACATGTGCTTGCTATTATAAATCGTCTAAAACTTTCAAGTGATGCTGGTGTATCTATAGTGACCATTTGTGATCGATAGGCCTCGCTTATTTATCAAGCTTCGTGAAAGACTCAATTACTATTTTAGTGAAGTTTGTGCTGCAGGCGTTGATGATTCTATCCATTTGATTTAATGATGTGGATCTTGAGTTCTGAGCCTGTTCCTTAACCTTTTTGTTATAAACTGAATTTAATTTTTGAAATAACTCAATCTGTTTTTCTTGTAGTATTTCTGAATTCATCATCATGATTTTGAGGACCATGACCACATTTAGTGCATGCAACTTTGAAACCATTTGGATCTTTTTCATAAGTTTCACAGCCACAAAAACACGTCATATTATTACCGCCATTTTATTATGATTTAATTATTGCAGCAATTTCCACGAGGGATGTCATGTTCATGTGGACATTTTCTTGGATGTTTTAGCATTGTACAAAGAGCATCAGTGAATTGTTTATTCATGTGATGTTCTATACCGCATACCATTTCTTCATCTATTTCCACTTTTAACGCGCTATCCATTAAAACTTCCAAAAGTCTACTATTTCTCATCATACTAGCTCCAATTTTTTCTCCTTCATCTGTTAATTCTACTCCAGCTTTGTTATAATTTACAAGATTTTTCTCATTCAGTTTTTTTAGCATTTGTACAACACTTGGTTGCCTAACATTCAGCATCTTTGCAATAGTACTAATTTTTACAGGATCCCCCCTTTCTTTAATATGCCAAATTGCTTTTAGATACATTTCTACATGTTCTGCTTCTGCAGTTCCTACGAATAAGACCTCTTCATCTAATGTATCCATATTATGCATCCTTTGAATCTTTTAATAAGTATTCAAAATATTCTCTTGCAAATCCTGCAAGACCTGCATGATCAGCCCAAATCGCAACCATATCCAAAGAAGATGAATCACCAATTTCTGGACCAAGTAATAT
>JACOWO010000040.1 GCA_016176745.1 Nitrosopumilales archaeon | reverse complement strand
AGTCGGAATAGATTGTGGCTCAGACGTACTAAAACAAGTCCCATTTGAACAACTTGTGGTCAAAGAAGATGTTGTAATTTTTATTCCAAAGTGGAGACTCGATTCACACAGACTTTTGCGGTCAAAAGAGCTGGCATTGCGAAGACTCAAGGCACTGATGAATCTCTCAGCAGAAAATGAGGAAATGAAAGAAGATGCAGGGCTGATCCATGAAAAATACAAGACACAGTTACAGTCGCTTAATGAAACTGAGGTAAAAATAAAAAACACGTTAGATAAAAGAAAGGCTGAGCTTGACGAGCATCTAAAATCTGTAAAAATGTTCTTGTTTGATGTCTATAAAGTCACAGACTGCAGAAATTATGGAACGCATCTCTCATGAAAAAGCAGAGATACTAAACATACAGCAGCGCATTGCAGACTTGTCACTTGATGACTTGCCAACAGAAACACCAAAACAGCAGATTGAAGAATCAGCCCAGTCATATCTGGAATCAGCAAAAGATGAAGAACCTGTTGTAGCACTACCTGAAGTTCCACAAAATGTCGAGGCACCACCAGAAGTTCCTCGTGATGTTGAAACAAAGGACGCAGTACACAACTATGCATGCATAATTGCGCAGCAAAACAAAAAGCCAGATGACACAGAACCTGGAGACTGGCTTACTAGAATGCAAGCACAATAAGTCTGAAAATTAGTTCTTTAACATTTAGAAATGCCTGATACATAGTATCTGCGTGAGTTCTAAAACATACAACATCGGCCTTGGAAACAATGATACTCTAACAAGAAAAAAGGCCGATTCTGATTTTATTTTGTTTTGGAATGAGCAAGCAAAAAACCTGTCTTGGTTTAAAACTTGGGACAAGACACTAGAATGGAATCCTCCTTTTGCAAAATGGTTTGTTGGAGGCACACTAAACGCATCATACAATACACTTGATGTCAACCTCAAAAAAAGAGCAAAAAAGACTTCGATTTTGTGGGAAGGCGAAAATGGCGACAGGCGCACTTTAACATATGAAGAGATCTGGCTTGAGGTAAACAAGTTTGCAAACGTCCTAAAATCTCTTGGAGTGAATAAAGGCGACAGAGTTACAATTTACCTTCCAATGGTGCCTGAGCTGCCAATCTCTATGCTTGCGTGTGCCAGAATCGGTGCCATACATACTGTAGTGTTTTCAGGGTTTAGCTCAAACTCACTAAGAGATAGAATCGAAGATTCTGGATCTAAAATTGTTATCACCGCAGATGGCGGTTACAGACGAGGAAACATAATCAAGCTAAAAGAGGTAGTAGATGACGCAATAAAAGATCTTGATTTTGTTCAAAATGTAATTGTTTATGAAAGAACAAAACATGGAGTAACATTAAACAAAAAAGATAAGCTATGGAATGAGTTAATGAAAAACGCAAAAACAAGTTGCGAGCCTGAAAAATTAGAAAGCACTCACCCACTTTACATACTTTATACATCTGGCACTACTGGAAAGCCAAAGGGCGTGCTACATGGGACAGGTGGATACCTTACCCATCTGCATTCTACTTTTCAGTGGGCTTTTGATATTAAAGATTCTGATGTTTACTTTTGTAGTGCAGACATTGGATGGGTGACAGGTCACAGCTATGTAGTTTATGGACCGCTGATGCATGGTGCAACTCAGCTAATGTATGAGGGGGCACCTGACTATCCAGACACATCAAGGATGTGGGGTTTGATTCAACGATACAAAATCACAATATTTTACACAACACCTACAGCGCTTAGAATGTTTATGAAATTTGGCGATTCAATTCCAAACTCGTTTGATCTCTCATCATTGCGTTTGCTTGGAACAGTTGGAGAGCCAATCAACCCTGAAGTTTGGGTCTGGTATTTTAAAATAATTGGAAAAGAAAAGTGCCCAATCATTGACACTTGGTGGCAAACAGAGACAGGAGGCCTGATGATATCAAATCTCCCAGGTCTTGAAACAATCCCATTGTAATTAAAAATCCATGGCCTGGGATGCTTTTGACACTATGGAATGATGATGTAAAATACAAGTCAGTTTACTGGTCAAAATATGAAAACGCCTACTATTCAGGCGATTATGCAATAAAAGACAATGATGGCTATATCTGGCTGCTTGGACGGGCAGACGATGTCTTGAAGGTTGCAGGCCATAGAATCGGAACTGCAGAGCTAGAAAGCAGCATTGTATCACACAAGGATGTGGCAGAGGCAGCCGTATGTGGCATTACTCATGAGGTCAAAGGCGAGGCTATAATCGCATTTGTTGTGCTAAAAGAAGGAATCAAAAAAACTGGCGACCTCTTAAAAAAGGAGATAATTGAGATAATTCGCTCAGGCGTTGGCGCAATAGCAACACCTGAACAGATTCACTTTGTGACAAGGCTGCCAAAGACACGCAGTGGCAAGATAATGCGAAGATTACTAAAATCTATTGCAAATAATGACAATATCGGCGATGTGAGCACACTTGAAGACGGTGAAGCAGTAAGTGAGGTCCAAGACGCCTTTAATGAATTAAAATCTTCAATAACAAAAAACAGTTGAGACTAATTTTCACACCTAAAGGAATCTAGGTTTTTTTCATTGTATAACGTAATAATTCCATTAATATCACATTGTGAAATGTATGCACTTTCAACTGAAAAGCTGTGATGCATCAAATCCGTTGGTGTAGTTGAGTGAGGAAGTCCAAGTGCATGTCCCAACTCATGTCTTAAAATAGCCTCCAATGTTTTATCTGAGAGATCATTTGCTTGGTAAATTGTAATATGCACTTTTAGCATTTCCTTTAGTTTAGTGTCAACAAGTACTTTAGTTGATCCTAATTTGCCATCTGTATTTGTTAATGGCGAAAAGGTAATTGTTATGTCTCCTTCACCTTTTTCTGAGCTTATAATTTCAAAGTGTTGAGGTATTTGTCTTAGTGTCTCTTCTGTAGATGTAGCTTCTAAAGCTCTTTGCCATCCTATATAGTATGTATTCATTAAAGTTGGATCTGCACTATCCCTTGCTGTTATTTCTTCATTTGATAAAATGACCTTTTTGACAATTGGAATCTTGTCTTGATACTCATCAGCATTTACAATATTGATTCTTAACGTATCTCCTTTTAACAGAAACCAAGAAGACAAAGATTTGGAAATTATTTCTGAACCGGAACCTTCGACTTTAAGATCCTCCATATAATAATCTGTTTCAACAATTTCGTAATCATGTTGTATTATTACAGCTGAATATGTCACTGTTGCAGTAACTGATCCTGCTATTACAGCTAATGCTAAAAGAAGACACTTTTTGTTAATAAATCTGATATCGCAAATTCTTTTATCCTGCAATTTCTATTCTTGCTAACAATACAGATCTATATCTAAAGATATCTTTCGTTATAATTGGCTGGTTCGTAGAAATTATGAGGATTTCTTATATGGTATTGTTCGTCACCCCAAAAGCATTGCTGGCTGGCAATAATGAAAGAAAATCAAGTGTCATAACGGCTATTGTAACTGTATTAACATTATTTGCAACAAGCTTTGCCGTATCTGATGCCTTTGGCCAAGAACAAGTTTCTGAATTTACTGTGATTGAAGGCGAGGAAATTAAAAGCAATCCGGTAGCGCAGCAAATCTTGCAAAAAATCGAGGAATCAAAAAGAATAATGGCCGAGATGCTTGCAGGAAAGCCAGTTCTAACAGAACAGCAAAAGCTAGTTGAGGAGCAACGAAGGATTGTAAAGGAGCGTCTTGAGGCTGATCTTAAAAGAATGGATAAAGACTATGAATCTTACACCCCAAGAAACTCTTTTGCAAAATTTGTTTCAAGTGTAGATCCAAATTTTCATGATCTGTATTGGGACCAGTTCAATTACATGGATGAAAAGATAAAAATTGCACGCATAGCAAAGCAGCTTGCTCTAGCAGACAGCGCAACCTATGAGGAGGCCCAAGCCGAATATATCAAGTATGCATCACTGACGCGAGTCGAAATGGTAAAGCTGGTGCAGGATCTTAATGTAAAACATGGATTTGCAGACCAAAGAATGCAAAATATTTTTGATGAATATGGCAAGCTGGTGCGATATGAAAATGATAAAGACGAAGCTGTGTGCTATGGATGTGAGTACGTTGACGCAGACGCATTGCTTGCAAAAGCCAATCCTGATTCTGCAGAAAGCACGATAACGTTTGTCTCAGCTGAAATTAAAAAAAACGCTGATGTTAAAATCGAGAGTCCAAGAGATGCCACAGTAAAAAGACTAGAAGACAAACTAGACTCCCTATCAGAGCAGCTTGCATCTGACTCTGATCCTAAAGCACAGCAGGAACTTGTCAAGTCAATTGAGAGAATAGTTTCCCTCTTGGACAGGCTCAAGAAGCTAGAATAGCCAAAAATTTCTTATTTTTTATCTAAAACCATTGCTCTAGTGTCTGGCTTTTCTTTTCAATGGTTTTTCTGAGCCTGTTTAGCGCAGTTTCTACCCTTTCCTGCGAAAAATTCCTCTCTCTTACTAGATAATTAACAATTGAATCAGAATCTACTTCCTTGAAGCTAATATCATTTACTGGTGCAACTTCGGATTTTAGGAAAATTTCTCGGATTTGCTTGTAATCGATTTTGCCTAACTGTTCCTGAATTTGTGGTATGTCTTCTAGTTTGCCATGCTCTTTTACCATCTTGAGTGCAGTTTTTGGGCCAATTCGCTCAAAACCATCTGGGTTAAAGTCTGTTCCAATTAAAATTCCAATATCTACAAGCTGCTCTCTTGTAACTTTTAGCTCATCAAGATTTTTTTGCAGGTCTATTATTTCAGGTTCAATGTCGATGTAGGTGTTTCTGTTTGGAAGTTTTCGTCTTCCGCTGTTTGTAAAGTTTCTTACTAGTTTTTTTGCGCCAAAAAGTATGGAATCAAAGTCTTGGCTTGCTGTGGCATGTGCTTTTCCTGATATAGTAAGCTGTGCTGCAGTAGCCTCGCCCTCTCCAGGTGCCTGTATATGTGGAATTCCAAAAAGATCCAAGAGATGTTTTGATTCATCAACCATCCCATCACGCATTGCAGTTGTCTGCTGTGCAAATTTTCTTGCCTCCTCAAGATTTCCTTCAAAAATTGCCTTTTCATATTTTATTGTGGCCTCTTTTTTTATTTGTCTTCGCAGTTCAATCTCAGCTGATTTTAATGACGGAGGTTTTCCATCAAAAACATAGATTGGTTTTATTCCAAGTGATAAAAAATTGATGTTTCTATAAAAGAGTCCGCTTAGGTGGCTAGTTACTCTTCCATTTGAATCTGTTAAATGTTGGCCATCAGGTCCTCGAATTATTGCAAGAAACTGGTAAATTGCATTGTATGCGTCAATTGCAATTACCTTTGAGGTAAATGACTCTAGCTTTGTTTTTTCGCGTTGTAATATTGGCTTGAGATCTAGTCCCTCGCCAAAGGTAGAGTTTGCTTGGTTTTTTGTTTTTGCTATTTGTTTGGCTTGCTATATTAGGGAGAAATTTCTAAAATTTGTTGCCAGGTTAGCCAAGTGGT
>JACOWO010000039.1 GCA_016176745.1 Nitrosopumilales archaeon | reverse complement strand
TTTTTCCAACGTCTTTCAAGTGCGGGTCCCGAAATGTAGGTTTCAACACATCCAGATTTTCCGCAATAACACTTGTTTCCATTTGGCCTTATAATGTGGTGACCCCATTCTCCTGCAATATTTGATCTTCCGCCATGTATCTTACCATTTATCACAATGCCGCCACCTACGCCTGTTCCCATTATTACACCAAATACAACGTCATAGTTTTTTGCAGCACCAAGTTGTGCTTCTGCCATAGCAAAACAGTTTGCATCATTTTCCATCAAGATTTTCTGTCCAAGTGTTCTTTCAAGATCTTTCTGTAGTGGCATTCCAATAAGACACTGTGTGTTGCTATTTTTTATTAGGTCAGTTTTTTGTGATGTGATGCCTGGGGCACACACACCAACTGTTGTTTTTCCAGATGTTTTTAATTTTAGATCATTTACAAGAGAAGAAATAGTTTCTATGATCTTTTTGTAATCTTGGACTGTAGGAACTCGTTTTCGCTCAACTATTTCAAGATCTTCATCAAGTAAGACTCCTTCTGTTTTGGTACCTCCAAGGTCTATTCCTATTTTAAACACAGATAAGAAATAGTGTGGTATGTTTTGAATTTTTCAGTTATGATTGCAATATTTTAAAATTTTTGTAATCTAGTGGCCGCCCGGCATACCACCTTTGTTTGCAGATATTGCAATTACATCATCGATTCTTAGAATCATACATGCTGCCTCTGTTGCTGACTTTATGATTTGCTCTTTTACAGCAACTGGCTCTATGATGTTAAGCGTTAACATGTTTTCGACTTTTTGCTCTCTTGCGTTGATTCCTGTCCACTTTTGGCCCTGGTTTTGTCTTGCTCTAAGGTTTACCATTGTATCAATTGGGTCCATTCCAGCATTTTCTGCAATAGTTAGTGGAATTATTTCTAGAGCCTCTGCAAACTTTTTGATTGCAAGCTGCTCTCTCCCTTCAAAACCATCTGCCCATTCATTTATTCTGCCTGCTAGATAGGCTTCAACCGAACCACCGCCTGCAACAATAGCTGGTTTTTCAATTACATCTTTTACTACCATTAATGCATCATGCATTGATCTATCTGCTTCATCAACAACTCTTTGTGAACCGCCTCTTAGTAAGAGAGAAATTGATTTTGGATTTCTACATCCTTCGACAAATACCCACTTGTCAGACTCTACTTTTTTTTGATGAACAAGCTCTGCTGAGCCAAGATCATTTTCTGTTAAATCCTCTAAATTAGTAGTAATTGTGGCACCGCATGCCTTTGTAAGCTTTGACATGTCACTTGCAAGATAATGCTGTGCAATGTCATCAATTCCTTTTTGGCAGATGACTACGTTTGCTCCTACCTTGTGTATTTTTTCTACCATTTGTTTTATCATTCTTTGTTCTTCTTCAATGAACATCTGCATTTGTGTTGGATCAGAAATTCGAATCTCTGCACTCATCTCAGTCTTTTCTATCTCAAGTGGGCAGTTAAGCAATGCAATTTTTGCATTTTGAATTTTTGTTGGCATTCCACTATGAACTACTTCTTTGTCAAGAACAATTCCTTTTATCAAACTAGAGTCCTGAATTGAGCCGCCTGCCTTTTTTTCTACTTTAACGTTATCAAGATCAACAACATACTTTTCTCCATGTTTTTCTGCAATTCTTAGTATAGCATCAACTACAAGCTTTGAAAGACTTGGGCTATCTTCTGAAATTAATTTTGATTCCATGCTTGTTCTTGCAACTTTGATCAGCTCATCTGTTTCTTCAGGCTTGACTGGCTTGGCAATTTCGGTTAGTATTTCAAGTGCTTTTTCTGCTGCTGCTTGAAATCCTTCTACTATAACTGATGAATGTACGTCTTTTTTTAGAAGATCTTGTGCCTTTGTAAGCAATGATCCAGCAAAAACAACAGAGGACGTAGTTCCGTCACCAACCTCGTTATCAATGGCCTTTGAGATCTCAACCATCATCTTTGCGGCTGGGTGTTGAACATCAATTTCTTTTAGAATTGTAGCGCCATCATTTGTAATTGTAACATCGCCTAACGAATCAACAAGCATCTTGTCCATTCCTCGTGGGCCAAGACTTGTTCTTACCAAGTCTGCAACAAGCTTTGCAGCCATAATGTTATTTGCCTGTGCATCTCGTCCCTTTTGCTGAAGTGCACTCTCTTTTAGAACTAGTACAGGTCCCTGAGGGGTTTGTTGAATTGATGCCATTTAATTTTCTGTTGAATTTTCTTATGACCCATTATAATATCTTTAGCTTAAAACAGGCAGGTAGGATCTTTTCTTTACATCGACTATCCCGCTATACAAAATTCGAACATCAGGCAATGCAAGAAAAGGTAAAAATAATGGTATAAGATGCGGTTTTGAAAATCTGCAGCCAGAATCTACTATCGTGGAATTTAGATTTATAAAATTATTTGATACTTTCTCAAATGGATCTGTTGAGATTATTCCTCCAAGCTGCATTGGTAGGCTTGCAAGCGTTTTTCCGTCCATTACTACAGTCATACCGCCTTGTGTTTTTATCAAGTTGTTTGCTGCAACGGCCATGTCTGATTCATTTGAGCCAATTACAATCAGGTCATTTTCATGAAATGTCCAAGTAGAGGCAAATGCGCCAATTTGGGCGCCAAAGTTTGTCAAAAAACTAACAGTTCCTTTTTTTGAACCATATGTCCTATCAAATGCTGCAACCTTCCATACATCCTTGTCAGGCAAAGGCAAAACGTTTCCATCCTTTGTTGCAAGCTGAGCTGTTCCTTTTTCTGTGACAATTTCTGTCTTGAGATTTATCGTGTTGGCATTTGCAACAGTCGTCTTGCATTTTACGACAAAGTCCTTTTCTGAAAATTTTTCCAGTTTTACAGTTTTTTTTATCCACTTTGGAATAATGTGTTTTTTTATCTGTGTTACAATGCTTCCATTTGAAACTACGAGTTTACCTCCAACAAAGACTTTGTGTGGTTTTAGCTCATCCAAGCTGTCAAATACCAAAATGTCTGCAAGCTTGCCTGGTGCTATTCCTCCAAGATCACGGTCCATATTGTAATAGTCAAAGCAGTTTTTTGATGCCATCGCAATTGCTTCAATTGGTTCTACTCCAAGCTTTATGGCTTCTTTTACACAGTAATTGATGTAACCGTACTTGTCAATATCTACTGGATCAAGGCCATCTGAGCAAAACATTAGTCTGTCTGTAAAAACCCGACTCGACAAGACAGATGGAATTATTTCTTTTAAATCGCGTCTGATAGAGCCCTCTCTTATCATTATCCACATACCAAGTCGGAGTCGTTCTATTACCTGATCATAGTTGATTGGTTCATGACATGAAAGAATTCCAGATGAAACATATGCGTTAAGTTTTTTTCCTGAGGCACCAGCTGTATGGCCGTTGATAATGCAATCATTATCAAGCATTGTAGATATTGTCTTCATTGTTTTAGAGTCTCGGTTTGTCACCTTTATCCATGAAAAGACTTCGCCTAGTCCTAGAACAGATGAGTGTTTTATTGCAGCCTTAGCCTGAGATGCACTAAGCGTTCTGCTGTGGCTAAATTTTCTATCAACAGGAAGGCCACCTGGAACAACATTGAAGATTCGTATAGGGAGGTTTGAGCAAAGATTGAGAAATTCTCTAAAGCCTCTATATCCACACACACTTACAATGTCGATTGGATCTGAAAACAGCGAGGTCACACCACAGAGAAGTGCCTTTTTTGCAAACTCTGAAGGCAAAACAAATTGATCAATGTGAACATGTGGGTCTGCAAAGCCAGGTGTGACATACTTGCCCTCAAGATCAATTACTGTAGTTTTTTCTCCTTTTGTGTGTGATGCATCATCACCTACATATGCAACTCGTTGTTTTGAAATCGCAATATCCATACTTGGTAAAATTTCACGTGTGTAGACATTTACAAGTGAGCAATTTTTTAGTAAAAGATCTGCCTTTGCCTCACCCATCGCAACTGCGTTGATATCTGAAATTACAGACGATAGTTTTGTATGCAACAAAAATAATGTGAGTTTGCATTTATTATAGATTCAAAGCGATGTTTAAATTACCGACAAAGAGGTTTTTGCATATGAACATGCCAAAGGAAATAACTCGATACTGTCCCAAGTGCAACAAACACACAAAACAAAAGGTAACAACATACAAGGCAGGAAAAAGAAGAGGTTCTGCTATAGGAGAAAGACGACACGAAGAGGACAAGAAGGGTTACGGTGGACAGAAATTTCCAAAATTGGCAAAGCCTGCAAAGACAACAAAAAAGTTCACTCCAATCTTTACTTGCAATGAGTGCAAAAAGAAGTGGAGCAGGGAAGGAATTCGTGTAAGAAAAGTGGAGCTTGTGGCAGTATGAAAAAGGAACACATTGAGATTCCTCTGCCAAACAGTGTTTTTCAAAAGGTTAGCTGTAAGGAATGCAATGAGGAAAACATTGTGTATTCACATGCATCAACTGAAGTAACATGCAAGTCGTGTGGAAACATTATTGCCAAGCCAACTGGTGCAAAAGCAAACATTTTTGGTAAAATTTTAGGAAGCGCCGAATAGTCTAAAGACTAGAAAGAAGCGCAAGATCCTCTTTTGTATTTAGATTAAATGCGATTCTCTTATCATCTAAAATGATATAATTTTCCTTGACGCTATCAAGGCTTGATATTTTCTTTGCATTGACAAGCGAAATTCCTGTGAATGTGCACTCTTTTCCTTCAAACCTTGTTGAGTATTGCTGTTTTATGTTATACAAATCAAGAAACTCTTTTGTTACAAGAAAACTTAGCCAGACATTATCTGATTTTTGGTTTGCGATTTGTTTTATGATTTGTTCATCAAGCAAAGGAAGGT
>JACOWO010000038.1 GCA_016176745.1 Nitrosopumilales archaeon | reverse complement strand
TTTTTGTTTTCCTTTTGTTCCTTTTGACCACTTTGAAGTCATTACATAGTTAAAATCATCAGGAAGGAAGAGTGAAAACAGTTGCTTTCCTGTATAAAGTGGGCCTCCTTTACCTTTTACTGCAGGCTCTGGTAGCACTCCTAGGTAACCACCAAGCATTGAGTAATTTGCAAATTCTTGTGGAGTTAGTGTAGTGCTGTCTTTTGTAAGAAGATATGAGCCTGTAATAAAATCTCGGAGTCCACCAATTATTGGTCCCCCATATCTTGGAGAGATTAGCTGGTCTTGTACTCGCATTAAAAGTATTGCTTCAGCTCTTGCTTCCTCACTTTGTGGCACATGAAGATTCATTTCATCTCCATCAAAATCTGCGTTGTAAGGTGGACATACGGAAGGATGTAATCGGAATGTTTTACCTGGTAAGACCTTTACATAATGTGCCATAATTGACATTTGGTGCAATGATGGTTGTCTGTTGAACATGACAATATCACCGTCTGAAAGATGTCTTTCAACCAAATATCCAATCTCTATGCTATCAGCAATAGTTTTTCTGTCCTCAACAAAATCTAATCTTATTTTAACACCGTCTGGTCTTACAATATAGTTTACGCCTGGAAACTGATTAGGTCCATTGACAATTAGTTCTTTTAATCTTTCAATATTCCATTCTGTAACAATTTCAGGAATAGTTAGCTTCATTGCAATAGACTCTGGAACACCTACTTCAGACAAGTCAAGGTTTGGATCAGGCGAAATTACTGTTCTGCTTGAAAAATCAACTCTTTTTCCAGACAGTGAACCTCGGAATCGGCCTTCTTTGCCTTTCAATCTTTGAGTCAGTGTTTTTAAAGGCCTGCCTGAACGGTGATGAGCTTGAGGAATTCCAGAAACTTCGTTGTCAAAATATGTTGTAACGTGATATTGTAACAAATCTACAAGGTCTTGTACAATTAGTGGCGGAGTTCCTGCTTCTTTGCTTTCCTTTAGTCGCTGATTTACTCTTATGATATCTACCATCTTGTGGGTAAGATCATCTTCGGATCTAATTCCAGTTTCTAATATGATTGAAGGTCTGACAGTTACTGGTGGAACCGGTAGTGCTTGCATGATAAACCATTCTGGCCTTGCAGTTGCTGGATCATAGCCTAAAAGTTTAAGATCGGGATCAATTATCTGTGAGAATCGTTCTCGTATTGTAATTGGGAGTAGTCTGTGTTCTCCTATCTCAGTTTTTTCGATAAAAATTGTTGGTTTTGTATAAATCAATTCGTATTGAGTTTTGCCACAGTGTGGGCACTCCTTTGCTTTTTTGGCCTTTTCTAAAATAGATTCTGGGATTCGTTTTTGCGATATTACTGTGTATGCGGCCTCTCTTTTCATTATCTTTTCAAATTCATCAAGTTCATCCTGTGGTACTTTAAGTCGCGAACAGGATCTGCATGTTGCCAATAAAAGTTTGTAAATATTATCAATAAATGCAATATGCAAAACAGGTTCTGCTAACTCAATATGCCCAAAATGACCAGGGCATCTTGCAGCGGTATTACCACAGGTAAGACATTTTTGTCCTGGTTCTAGTGTTCCTAGTCTTCCATCCATTAATCCCCCTTGTACTGCCATGCCATCCTCATCATATGTCTCAGGAGCGGTGATTTCTGCAACAGAATATTTTCGAATTTCAGTTGGTGACCATACAGAAAATCGAATACTGTCAATTGATTTTATGGTTTGAAGTGACATTACACTTTCTCCTTGATCAATAATCGTGGGGCAACGTTAAGGCTCTGCATCTCTTGTAAGAGTAGTTTGAATGCATATGCTACTGATACAGAAGAAACTTTGGCTTTGTCTCCACATACTCTACAAACATATTTTCGTTGTTTAACGTCATGATAAGCTACCAAACCACATCTTTCACACACAAAAATGTCAGCCTTGTCGGATTCATCTAGCAATCTATCTTTTAGAATCATTGATGCGCCATATGCAATCAAGCAGTCTCTTTCCATTTCTCCAAATCGTAATCCTCCGCCCCTTGCCCTTCCCTCTGTTGGTTGTTTTGTTAACATTTGGACTTGGCCTCTTGCCCTTGCATGAATCTTGTCAGCAACCATGTGGTGTAATTTTTGATAATAGACTATACCGATGAATACCTCAACAGGAAATGGTTTTCCTGTTCTTCCATCATACATTATTTCTTTTCCGGAATGCTTGAATCCTGCACTCTCCAAAATACTTCGTGCCACGTCCATTTTTTCTCCAACAAATGCAGAACCATCAAATTTTGAACCTCTTAGTGCAGCTGCTTTTCCAGTTATTGATTCTAGAAACATTCCTACTGTCATTCTGGATGGAAATGCATGTGGGTTAATTAGAACATCAGGTATGATACCGTCAGCAGTATAAGGCAAGTCTTCATTTTTAGCTAAAATTCCCAAGACACCTTTTTGTCCATGTCTTGATGCAAATTTATCTCCGATTTCAGGAATTCTCATATCACGTACCCGTATCTTGTACATTTTGCCGCCTTCGTTTGATTGTGTCATTACTACAGTATCAACAACTCCTGTTTCTGATGGCCTTACACCAATTGAGGTATCTCGTCTGTATGGACCCTTTACCTCAAACTCGCGGTATTCTTCCATAAATCGTGGAGGACTTGTTTTTCCAATTAGAATATCACCACCGAGTACTTGTGACTCTGTTGCAACTACACCGTCTTCTTCAAGAAGCCTATACGCTTTTTCTCCTTTGTAGCCTCTAATGTTGTCTTCTGCATTTGGAATTTCAAAGTTATCACGCATTCCGCCTGGATATTGCTTGGCTTCCGCATCATAAATCCTATAGAAGAATGTGCGTCCTAATCCCCTGTCAACTGCTGCCTTGCTTAAGACAATTGCATCCTCAATATTGTATCCATCAAAAGGTAAAACTGCTACAACACAATTTTGTCCTGCTGGTCTATCTTCTAAACCAAGTAAACTCATGGCTTTGGTAGTAACAATTGGCGTTTGCGGATAAAGCATGAAATGTTGTCTGACATAAGTACTAGTGTTCATCATTGGAGTTGAAAATCCTAAACTCTGTTTTGCCATTGCTGATTCGTATGTATTTCTTGGTGATTGGTTATGTTCAGGATATGGTATAATCGATGCGCCTGCCCCCAAAATTGCAGATGGAAATATTTCTAGGTGTGTATGTTTCTTTGCGTCTTTTTCATCAAAGGCAATGTAACAGTTTTCTTCTTCATTTGCGTCTATGAGCTCAATTATTCCCATTCGCAAAAGATCATTCCAAGAAAGCAATTTTTTTGAAATTTTCTCTATAAGATCCTGAGTCAAAAGTGGTTTGTTATCTTTTGTAATAACAAGAGGACGTAATACTCTTCCTGCGTTACAGTTGACGTAGAGTCGCTTTGTTGCACCATCTATTGGAGATTTGTGAAATGATATTCCAACATGGGGATGGATTTTTGAGGATCTTCGCAGATCTCGTAATGATTCAGATAGTTTGTCGCCGTCTCTGTAATATCCTATTAGTTTTCCGTCAACAAAAACTCTTGTTCCCTCTTTTCGTAGAT
>JACOWO010000022.1 GCA_016176745.1 Nitrosopumilales archaeon | reverse complement strand
TTACTAGTAATACCAGCTGCATATGGTCAGCTCTCAGATAGAACTGGACTAAAACAGGTCTTTACAATAGAAACAGGAGGCTATTCATTTCCAGTAGAACTTGTTTCAAATTTTAGTGTAGAAGAAACTGTATTTAGTGCAGAAGAAAAAAAGTTAACATTTCATGTTTTTAGTTCTCTACAAAATAATATGGCCGAAATTCAGATCCCAAAAAACTTGATCAAAATTGAAATTATTGGAACAACTTACCTGCCAGAATTCTCAGCAGTTGCACCATTGGTTCTTGCAAGCTCACTTGCTGGTATTTTGCTACTAAAACGCAAGTCATTCCTTTAACAGTAGTTGGATCTTTTGCTCAATATTTCCACTCTGACCAAATGATATGTCACGCAATACTCCTTTTCTGTCAACAAGGATAGTAGAAGGCGTTCCATTAAGTGAATATCCTTCAAAAGTTTCTGCAGTGTATTCTTTTGACTGGAGATATTGTTTTACTCGCTCAAAAATTTGATTTTTGTAATCTTCTGGCTGAGAATCAAAATTTGGAATCTGTTTGTAGATAAAGTTGAGCATTCTTTCTTTGGTAATATTTCCTGTTTCTTTTATCAGCGAATCCATTGCAACAGGAAACGGAATCTTGTATGGCAGTTTGTTGCCATCTAATTTTCCATGCTGTGAAAGCCCTTCTTTTGTATCTCCTATAACTTCGCCAGTTTTTAGGAGCAGTTCAAGATTTTCAAGCGTATTTTTATCAAAATCCTCAAAGGCCGTTGCAATGCCTAAGACAGTTACTCCCTCACTTTGATACTTTTTGTAGATGTTTATTGCTTCAGGAATTCCATAAAGAAAGCAGCCAGGACAATTTACCTGAAAAACTTCAACTAGAACAATACGATCCTTTTCTTTGTCAATGTTTGTAGGTATGCCTTGTACCCACTTTGAAACCTTCAAGTTTGGCGCTTTTTGTCCTACTGTTGCTTGCATCATATGCCCTGACTCATTTTACTTGTTTTAAAAAGATAACGATGAGATCATTAGGAGAGAATTCTTTTTTGAAAATCTCTGATTAGAGTAATATAGACGATTCAAAATATCAAAACAAAATGTCAGTTGTCCCACAGTCAAGATTAGAACTTTTATCTGAAATGGAAGATAGATACGAAAAAAAAGACGTAGATTATTTTATCAAACTTTTAGATCACAAAGATTACGTTATTAGAACAAGAGCAACCTGTATTTTGGTTGATATTGGTGGAGAAGACAAGATTCCATACATTGCCAAAGTGTTAAAAAATGATCCAAACGAGCTTGTACGCCACGAAGCTGCATTTTCACTTGGACAGATGTGCTATCGAAGCGGAATAATGCCACTTGAAGATGCGACACAAAACGATCCAAGTATCTTTGTAAGACATGAAGCAGCAATTGCTTTAGGTGTAATAGGTTCACAAGATGCAAGAAAAACACTTGAAAAAGCACTAGACGATCCAGCAGAGCCAGTACGAGATTCTGCTGTTGTAGCACTTTCTAATTTACAATTTATGGAAAAGCTAAGCAAAAATGAAAAGTTTGCAAAGCTTACAGGTGGCTAAAGAGCTAACGTCTGTGTTCCTTGGGGCGTAGCTGAAAATTTGTATATTTTATCAATGTTAGAGTTCTCAAATATTTCTGCATCGTGTGTAATTATAATTAATTGCAGTGGGATTTTTGAATTGCCACTTGTAATATCTGACAGTTGAGAAAACACACTGACAAGTGATCTTCGTCGTTCTTCATCTAAATGAGTAGTTGGTTCATCTAAAATCATGAATTTAAGATTAGATGAGCCTAAAAGGTGCGCCATGGCAAGCCTTAAGGCAATGGCAACGCCTACCTGTTCGCCCCCACTAAGTGATTCAATTTCCAAGGACTCGTTTTTCGAATAACATGTAATGGAAACATCACGTGTCTTTTCTGATAGCAAAATTCTGTGAATCTTTGTATTAAGTAGCATTAGATATTCAGATGCCTTTGATGAAATGGTGTTAAGCGCCCATGACCTAAGACTTGTCGCAACAGGTCCATCTCTATTGAAAATTTTTGTTTGAATTGTATCAAGCTCTTCAACATAGTCTCGTACTATTTTGAGCTCAAATATTGCACCCTCAAGAGATTTGATCTGCTCTTGTGCCTTGTCTATCTTTTCACTTATGGCTCCAAGTTGTTGGTTTATTGTAGCAACCTCTGATTGTTTTTGTCTGATAGATTCTTTTAGTTTTGTAAACTGTTTTTCATCAAATCCTTGAGTATCCTGCTCTAGCTGTGATATTGCATCAAAGAGTATTTTTGTATGGGAATCTATGTGTGCAACTTCAACCAAATTACCTGCAGTTATTGTTGGAACTTTTTGCACATTTACTTTCTTTTGTTCTACTACATATTGGATCTTTTGGAGTTCTTCTTTGCTTTTTATAGAATAAGTGCGAAGTATTGCTTCTGCCTCTCTTGCCTTTTGTACTTTTTCAGAAAACTCAACCATGCTCCTATTGCACAGTACTAGTTCTTTCTCTAGTCCAGAGATTTTGTCTTGTGTTTGAGCTAGCTCTTGTTTTAGGTGTTTTTCTTGAAATAATGGATTTAGCTTGTCAACAACTGAATCGCATACAGGACATTTGTTGTCTTTGAGCTGGAGTTTTGAAGATAAGGTACGTTTCTCTTCTAGTGATACTTTTTGGTTTGATAGATGTTGTAGTTTTTTCTGCAAATCTTCGATTGCAAATTCTGCCTTTTCTAGCTTGGACTCCAAGTCTTTTTTTAGACCAACAGATTCAAAACAGTCTTTACAATCACGAATTTTACGCTCATTTTCAGCTATTTCGCGCTTCATTTCTTGAATAGCCTCTTTTGCATATGTACTAAGCTCATTCTTCCGCGACTCTAGTTGGCTTAGCTTGTCAAGTTTTGGCAGCTCTGTCTCTAGGTTTTTTTGCATTGCTGCAAGTTCTTTTTCATATTGGATTCTTTTTGAAGATAGTTTGTCTTGTAGTGGTTTTGATTCAGCAAGTTCAGTTTTGTATCTTTGTAGATCACGCGATAAAATGTCAATATGTGTATCATCATAGCCTACCTGATCCTTAATTTTTTGTCTAAAATTTTTGCTGACTTCTTTCATTGCTTCTGATGCAACATCAAGCTTGTCTATTCCAATAATCGCATTTAGCAATTCTTTGAATTCTTTTGGTTTTGTCTTGATTATAGAGTTTAGCTCTCCTTGTTGAACTATAGATGCAATCTTTAGCTTTTCAAAATCTAAACCGATTCTCTTTTCAACTTCGTGTGTCATTGATTCGCTAAACTGTTTTCTTTCCCCAACTGCAAGCGGCATCCATTGGTTTTCAACCATTTCAGAAAACTGAGCAGCCAATCCTCCTTTTACATCAATTCTTCTTTCAGCTTTGTAGCGTTTTCCATTTATGGAAAATATTACTTTGGCAAATCCTTGTGCTTCTCCGTGTTTTATCAAACCTTTGTTTGATTTTCTTGTATGTTGGCCAAATAATGCAAATGTAATTGCATCAATTATGCTTGATTTGCCAGCTCCATTATGGCCAACAAACACTGTAACTCCATTATCAAACTCTAACTTTGTATCCGAGTGTGACAAAAAGTTTGAAAGCTCAACTGATGTTATCATTTTTGCTTTTCCTTTTTGTAGTGCTCATAGTTTTCAATTACAATCTGTGTTGCTTCTTTTAGTAGATCAGCTGTCAGCAATGGTAGCAGTTCTTTTATTGCAAAACTTGCTGCTTTCTCAGAACCAAGTGCGTTAACTGACAATCTGAAAAGTTCATCATCAATTACTCGTGGTTTCTCAAG
>JACOWO010000001.1 GCA_016176745.1 Nitrosopumilales archaeon | reverse complement strand
AAGCCGTTTTATATTCATGAAAAAGACGATGACCCTACCCTTTCAAAATCATTTGATTTGCAATATGGATATCTTGAGCTGTCATCTGGAGGGACAAGGCTTCACAACCCTGAGAAGATAAAATCAAGGCTAAAAGAGCAAGACCTTGACCCAACAAAGTTTGCAGATCACCTGCGTGCATTTGAGTGGGGAATGCCGCCTCATGCAGGATGGGGCCTTGGCCTTGACAGGCTAATTGCAACTATAACCAAAATTGACAATATTCGCGAAGTTGTTTTGTATCCGCGTGACTCTGAAAGACTAGCACCATAAAAGGTAAATCATATCTTTCCCTAAAACATAAAATGCAAAGCTGTGAGTTTTGCGGTTCAAAGTTTGGGGACTACAAATGCTACTTTTGCGAGAAAGCATGTTGCACTTCGTGTCTAGTAGATGACAAGTCAAGATGCAAAAAATGTTTTCTTGACAGAAAAAAGCTTGGAGTCTTTAGAGTCATAAAGAAAAATAAAATTATTTTAGGATTTATTGCATTTGTTTGGTTTTATGCTGTGTATCCTGGACCATTTATTCCAGGACTTGACCCAACATTTTACTGGGTTACATTGATTGCAGCTATTTTGTTTATGATTCCAGCAGGATTCATGCTGTTTTTTTGGTCACGTAATCCCCCTGCATCAGACATTAAACGAAGATAGTTTTCGTAATCTCGATTAGGATACGAAATTAGAATATTTAGAACTGTTATAAAACAAATAATTATCAACATAAAGGAGTAAAACTATGACAGAATTTGCCAAAATTGAGCCATCCTATCTATCCAAAGACGGCTGCAGGTTAATCTGGAAGGGAATTAATGAAGATGAACAAGATGTAGTTGTACTTGACAAAGGCGAGTTTGACAAACTAGTTGAGATATTATCAAAAGACTCTACTGGAAGAGTAGAGCTAGAAGATGAGTTTAGCAACATTTTGATAAATACAGACACTACTCAATTCCACCTTAGAGATCATAAAACACTAGAAGCACAAACATCAGTTCTAAGGAAAAATATCTTGGAATTTAGAAAAATTCCACATGAACCAAAACCAATCAAAATTTACCCAAAAGAATTTTTTCCTTCAATTGAGATAGAAAAAGAAGACGACGAGGTTAGAAACAAACTTTTAAACACTATACTCTCAGGCAGTACCAATCAAACTATTGATGTATCGGATCTTTTCAGAGTCATGTCTACTAGAAGATCAACAAGAAACTTTGACACTTCAAGAATGATAGAAGAATGGAAGGTAGAAAAAATACTGGCAGCTGCAGATACAGCCCCATCCGCTGGCAACTTTCAGGGATTTGAGATCTTTTATGTAAAAAATAAAGAACTAAAGAAAAGACTAATCGAGGCTGCAAACAAACAACCTTATGTTAATGCACCTATTGTGCTAGTTTTTTGCATGGATCCTGCCAGAGTAAAAATGAATTTTCCGTCTGAAATGTTAGCAAAGTTTTCCTTACAAGATGCAACTTTGGCTGCAGCATATTCTCAGCTTGCAGCTTCTGCCCTTGGACTAAGCTCAATATGGATTGGCATGATTGATGAAGAACAAATAAAGAAGATAATTGGAACAGATTTGAAACCCTCTTCCATACTTTGTATTGGTTATCCTGATCATAAGAGACCACCAAAATCTAGAAGAAAACTAAAAGATTTGATTCATGTTTTAGAGTAACATGGAGTATACGCAGTGTGCTTTCATTTCCTGAATTATTCATTAACTATTTTTATTAAATTTAACACGCCATTAATTATCTTGGTATGATCTACAAAAGTGTCAATACTGATTAGCATCATGTAATTTTCATCTATAGGAAAAGATATTCTTTTGACTTTTTCATATTCGGTCATTGAATATAGTGCCTTGCCAATCTTGTGTGCCAAGTGTTTTCTTCCTTCCCAACGCTGACATGCATGATAAATGACCATGTTAAGTTCATCTGGGGTCAGAAAATGTTTTAGATTTTCTCGATAGCCACCGTAAATTCTTTCTCCGTTCCGATTCAAAACTACAGCAAACCTAACATTAGGATCAAGATTCATTATTTCATTATACAGCCCTTCGAAATCCATTAAACGAGATACGATTTTGTTATTATTAAAACACGATCGTGCAAGTATGGATTTAATACAAATAAAACTTTGAATTAAAAAGAAAAAAGGCTGAACAAAATTTTTAGATCTTTTCACCATTACCGATAATCTTCACTAGGATTATGCAAGAATGAAACTATTTGGACTCGAACCACTTCGTTCGTAAAACTGTAAGTATTAGTATGCAATGTAATGGATAATAAAATAATTGCAAAAATACAATATAGTAAAAATTTTAGCAACTATAGTAACTGGAATTGGAGCAATGGTAATAATTGGATGGTTTTTTGACATTCAGGTTTTGAAAAGTGTGTCACCTTCTTTTGTCACAATGAAAGTTAGTACAGCAATTTCATTTGTAATGAGTGGAGTAATTATTTATTTGATGAATGAAATAAAACACAAAAACTCCAATTTTGCAAAAATAGTTCTTGTTGCTCCAATTACCGTGATTATATTTTTTATGACAGTATTTTTGTTTTCTAGCATATCTGGGATTCGTACAGGCATTGAGGATGTGTTTATCAAAGAAACTGAGGCAATAAGGTCAGTAACTCCAGGCAGACCTTCTATTGCAACAATAACTAGCTTTATTGCAGTTGTTATAGCAAGTTTACTGCTTACTTTTAAACCACTAAAAAATAAATCAGTTTTTATTATTGGTAACATTATAATCGCAACTAACAGTCTGTCTTTGATAGGATATGCCTCTGGTTTGTCTTTTTTGTATTATGAAATAGAAGGGTGGAGTACTGCTATGGCATTGCATACATCCATTGCATTTGTTATAACAGGGACAAGCATGATATTTTTATCAAAGTCCAATGTCATTCAAAAGTAATCAAGTATACGTCTATAGCTTGGAAAAAAAATTGGAATTATTTTGGCTCCATTTTGTGCGTAAATTCGTAATTTCAATTAGGATTATGAAAATTACAAAATCAGTTCTAAAGACAATGTTTCATTAAATTATATTAGTTTTCTAATTATCTCTGCTGTAAACTCTGAAGTTGTCTTGTTTCCTCCAATGTCTTTAGTTTTAGAACCTGATTTTACAACATCATAAACTGCAGATTCTACTTTTTTTGCAACCTCAAAGCATTTTTTGTCATTGTTTTTTGCCCCAAGCCAGTCAAGCATCATCTTAATTGATAAGACAAATGATGATGGGTTTGCAATGTGTTTTCCTGCAATATCAAATGCAGCACCATGTACAGGCTCAAACAAAGCAAAGTTATCGCCAATGTTTGCAGCAGGTGCCATCCCAAGGCCTCCTACTACCTGTGCTGCCTCATCTGATAAAATATCACCAAACAAGTTTGTTGTTACAATCACATCAAACTCTTCAGGCTGTCGGATAAGGTTCATCGCACATGCATCAACATACATTTGCTCAAATTTGATATCAGGATAGTTTTTTGCAACTTCACTGCATGCTTTAGCAAATATACCGTCAGTTTTTCGCATAACATTTGATTTGTGAACACATGTTACCTTCTTTTTTTGGTTTCTTTGCTTTGCTAGAGAAAATGCATATTTTGCAATTCGCCTTGATGCAGGATCTGAAATTATCCTCATTGCAACTGCTGCGTTATCAATTTCAAACTCTGCTCCTGTGTAAAGGTCCTCTGTATTTTCCCGTGCAATAACAAGATCAATGTTATCTTTTAGAGCCGGCATGTTAGGATACGATTTTGCAGGTCTTATGTTTGCGTAAAGATCAAGCATTCTTCGCAATACTACAATTACATCTGCTGCACTTTCACCTACAGGTGCCTTGAGACACGCATCAGATTTTTTTACCGAGTCTAGTGTCTCATCAGGCAATGCCTTGCCTATTTTTTTAAGCGCAGTATCGCCGGCAAGTAGTGTCTCAACTGACAACTTGAGTCCAAGTTTGTCATTAATTGTCTCTAGTACAGAAATTGCAGATTCTGAGATCTCAGGCCCAATACCATCCCCTGTAATTAGTGAAATGTGATACATTGCTTACTTTCCTAGTTAATCGTTAAAAGATTAACTTCCTACCTTGCTTTCCTTTAGTGATTTCTTTAGCATTACTCGGTTTATTCCATCAATCATTGCCTGAACGCTTGTTGTTACAATGTCTTCGCCAACTGATTTTGATGAAACCTTGTTGCCATATGCGTCTTCAAGCTTTATTGTTACCTCACATAATGCATCAGAGCCGCCAGAGATAGAGTCTAGTCTGTACTCTTTTACTCTGACTTCAGATATTTTTCCTGTTATCTTTTGTATTGCATTAAGTGCTGCATCAACAGGTCCGACTCCATAGTCTGTTGCAAAATAGTCCTTACCGTCGATGTTTATTTTTACAAAGGCATAAGGCATTGTGCCAATTCCTGTTGAGACAGAAAATCCGGTTAGCTGAACTATTCTTTTTATTCCATGTTCTCCCATTACTTCGCTTGCAATTGAAAGCAACTCAACATCTGTAACATGTTTTCCCTGATCTCCTATTGCCTTGACTCTGTCAAGTATCTGGTGTGTTTGCTTTTCGTTTGGCTTTACTCCATAGTCTTCAAGCATTGCAAGCATTCCATGAATTCCTGCATGCTTTCCTACCTGAAGCCACCTTGTTCTGCCTACAAGTTCTGGACTGATAGGCTCGTAGGTCAATGGGTTGCTCAAGATTCCATGTGTGTGAATTCCTGATTCATGGCCAAATGCATTTTCGCCAACTATTGCCTTGTTTGGCTGAACTGCAATTCCAACAAGATTTGAAACAAATCTTGATGTATCATAGAGAAGCTTTGTGTTGATGTTTGTTTCCCATTTTTTATCAAACTGTAAGCATTGTAATGCCATGACTAGCTCCTCAAGTGATGCATTTCCTGCACGTTCACCTAATCCATTAATTGTAACATGTGCACACACTGCTCCTGCTTCTAGTCCTGCAATCGAGTTTGCAACTGCCAAGCCAAAGTCATTATGACAGTGTACACTAACTGGAAGCTTTGTTACCTCAACTGTTTCCTTTGTGATTTCAGCAAAATACTGTGGTGTAGAATAGCCAACAGTGTCTGGAATGTTTACTCTGTCTGCTCCTGCCTTTGCTACTGCAGCATAAACTTTTTTTAGAAATTCACGATCAGTTCTTGTTGCATCCTCTGCTGAAAACTCGACTTGTAGTCCGTGTGACTTTGCATACTCGACAGACTCTATTGCCTTTTCAAGTGCTTGCTCTCTAGTTAGTTTTAGCTTGTACTGTAAATGAATGTCAGATGTTGCAATAAAGGTATGGACATAGCTTAGATCAGAATCTATTATAGCATCGATATCTTTTTTGCTAGTTCTTGCAAGACCGCAAATCTCAGCATTCAAGTTTGCATGTGCAATTAGTTTTACTGCCTCTCGCTCACCGTCTGATACTATAGGAAACCCAGCTTCAATTGCATCTACGCCTAGTGCGTCAAGCTTTTTTGCAATGAGTAGCTTTTGCTCAGGCGATAATGCAACGCCAGGAGTCTGCTCTCCATCCCTTAGTGTTGTATCAAATATTCTAACTCTCATACCCCGCTCCTCTGTAATGCAGCTATTCCTGTTCTTGCGATTTCCAATATGCCAAATGGCTTTACTAATTCTTCAAACGCAGATATCTGATCAGGTGTTGCAGTTAGCTCAACCATTATAGAGTCTTTTTTTGCATCATGGACCTTTGCCCCATATGCGTTTGCCAACTTGTTTATCTCCATACTATCTGCTGCTTTACTGACTTTAATCTTAAACAAGACAACCTCCCTGTATACGGTTTTATGCTCATCAAGGCGCTTTACCTCTATAGTATCAATCATCTTGTCTAGTTGCTTTACTATTTGTTGGATTTGCTTTTCATCACCATATGTCGTTATAGTCATACGTGAAAACTCGGGGTTTTCAGTTATTCCTACTGAGATGCTATCTATGTTAAAATTTCGTGCCCTAAACAAGTTTGTGACCTTAAAGAGTACACCTGGTTTGTTTTCAACTAGAATTGACAATATTGCCCACATCACTATCACACTATGATGGAAGTATCATGTCCTTTAGTGACGTTCCAGGCGCCACAAATGGTAAGACGTCTTCTTCTGGATCTATTGGAATATCAATTACAGTAGCAACATCACTTTTGAGTCCTGCCTTTATTGCTTTACCAAGCTCATCAAGTGACTGGGCCCTTATTCCCTGCGCGCCGTATGATTCTGCAAGCTTGACATAGTCAGGACAGTTTTTTTGATCAACTCCAATCATTCTTCTGTCATAGAATGTTCGCTGCCACTGGGCTACCATGCCAAGAGAATAGTTGTTTACTAAAAACACAATCACTGGAAGATTTTCTAGTACCGATGTTGCAAGCGAGTTTTCAGTCATGTTAAAGCTTCCATCACCTGCAATGTCAACTACAGGAACATCTGGCCTTGCAGTCTTTGCACCAATTGCTGCTGGAAAGCCCCAGCCCATTGTTCCAAGACCAGTTGAGCTAAAAAATGTGCCAGGATGAATTACATCAAAGAATAGTGATGCCCACATCTGGTGCTGCCCTACTTCGGTTGTAACTATAGCCTCTTTTGGCAATACCTCACGTAGCTTGCGTAAAATTTTTGCAGCACCCATCTCACCTGGATGAATTTTTAGATTTTGTCGCCAATAGTCACGAACCTCGTTTACATGTTTTATCCATACATTGTCATCTGATTTTTTTAGTGCTCTTTTGATGAGTAACTTTACCATAATCCTAAGTGATGCTTTTACATCTCCTACTACTGCAACATGGGTTGTCTGGTTTTTCCCAATTTCAGCTGGGTCTACATCCATGTGGATTATCTTCAAGTTTTTTTCAAATTCTTCAAATGTTCCAACGGACCTGTCAGAAAATCTTGTTCCTATAGCAAGAACACAATCTGCCTCAACCATTAGCTTATTTGCCTCAGCATGACCGTGCATGCCAATTGGCCCAAGCGAGAGTACATGATTTTCTGGAAATGCACCTTTTCCTTTGAATGTTGTAACTACTGGAATCATTAGCATCTCAGCTAGTGATTGGAGCTCAGAAAATGCAGTAGAGATTATCACACCTCCACCTGCCAAAATAATTGGCCTTTGTGCAGACAAGAGAAGATCAATTGCACGCTCTGTTTCTAATACATCAGGATCTGTCCATGGATGATATCCGCGTATTCTAACCTCATCAGGAAAGCTCATCTCTGCCTCATTTTGCTGCACATCCTTTGGTATGTCAATTAGTACGGCACCCGGCCTTCCAGTTTCTGCAATGTAAAATCCTTTTTTGACAACTTCGGGGATTTCGCTTGCCTCACGTGGTTGGAATGCATATTTTACAATAGGATTTGATATTCCAATAATGTCGCTTTCTTGGAACGCATCACGTCCAATCATTTTTACAGGCACCTGACCTGTCACTGCAATCATTGGTGCAGAATCAGCTTGCGCTGTTGCAAGCCCTGTTATGATATTTGTCGCACCAGGACCTGATGTTGCAAAACATACACCAGCCTTTCTGCTAACTCTTCCAAAACCGTCTGCCATGTGGGCAGCTGACTGCTCATGCCTTACAAGAATATGACGTATGTTACTTTTGTAAAGCTCATCATACATTGGAAGGTTTGCACCACCTGGTAGACCAAAGACTTCCTTTACTCCTTCTTTTTCTAGGGCCTTCATTAATGCTTTAGAACCAGACATATTTTCCATATTTTTTATCACCATTCACATTTTCTATTAGGTTTGATCGTGAAAACTAGACTAACTAGTTTACAGTAGCAGGCCAACTAGCGATAGAATACCTAGTGTGCTAGTTGAGTTTTGTTTAGCCATATCAGCCATCTATTGCGGTCGTGTTTAATTTATAAATATTGCTAGAATGATTTGCCTCAATTTTGCAAAAAACCAAAGTTACTTGCAATCACATAAAACTTAAAGTCGCATCAAGACAAACAAAACACCACTTTGTCAGATAGAGAACAAATAATCGATGTGATTGAGATATTCTTTGATGCAGGAAAAACAAAAGATTTGACAAAGCTAAAAGAGATTCAGCTAGACGACTCTAGCTTTTCAAGCTTTAGCGATGTTCCGCCCTATGATCTAAAAGACTTTGCAACAACGGTGATGCTTGAGGAGCTAAAATTTGTGAGCATCTCAGACTATGATTATAAAATCACGAATCCAAAGATTAGCATTTTTGGTGAGACTGCCGTTGCAGCATTTGAGCTCAACCAGAAAGGAATGCTAGTAGATAACAAGGCATTCACAGGCGAGCACATTTCAATTAATGGAAGGGCAACATTTGTTTTTGTAAAAAAGTCAACGTGGAAGATTGTCCACATTCATCTTTCAAAGATAAAAGACTACTAGCTTATTTTGTCTGGATTTTTGGCTGGATTAGTTTTTTTGGTTTTGTAGGTTTTTCGTTGCATAGTTTTTTGAACAGATCATATGCCTTGGCAACATTTGAGTTTTCATGAACTATTGCGCGTACTGCTCGAATCATCGGGACAGGATATTTTGATTGCCAAATGTTTCGTCCCATATCAACACCTGATGCACCAGACTTTATTGCATTGTATGTTAGCTCTAGTGCTTGTCGTTCCTCAAGCTTTGGCCCACCTGCAATTATTACAGGCACTGGACATGTGTTTACAACTTTTTCAAAGTTTTCACAATAGTATGTTTTGACCATATGTGCTCCAAACTCTGCTGCAATTCTGCATGATAACGAAAGGTATCGTGTATCACGTTTTTTAAGTTCTTTTCCAACAGCAGTTACTGCAAGAACTGGGATTCCAAATTCTTCTGCATCGTTGACAAGATTTCCCAAGTTTACCAAACTGTTGTGCTCATATTTTGCACCAACAAAAATTGACATTGCTAGCGCACTTGCATTTAGCCTGATTGCTTCTTTTACACTTGTTGTGATTTTTTCATTTGATAGGTCCTCGCCAATTATGCTACTTCCCCCAGAAACCCTCAGCACTATAGGTACTGGAAAGTTTGCATCAACTGATGTTCGTAAAACTCCTCTTGTAAGCATGAGTGAATCACAATATTTTAGCAGTGGTTTTACTGTCAGATGTGGAACCTCAAGGCTTTCTGTTGGACCTAAAAAGTATCCATGATCAACTGCAAGCATTACAGCTCGTCCATTAATTGGATTGATTATTCTTGCAAGCCTGTTTTTTAGTCCCCAATCCATGTTTCTTCTTTCTGAATTGAAAATTTTTACCTTTCTTAAGCCTTTCTCAGTTTGTGATAATTATCTTCATCGCACTCTCACCACTATGTGCATGATCAAATGCCTTTTGAGAATCAAAAATCGAGTATCTGTGTGTGATTAACTTGCCAACTGGAGTCTTTGCAGTTTCTATTAGATTTAGTGATTCTTTAGTATCAATATCAGATGCTGCATAGCTTGTAACAAGTGTGATTTCTTTTGAATATATGACACTCATATCAAGTTCAAGTGTTGCACCTTTTGATGGAACGCCAAACAACACTATCCAGCCACCGCGCCTCACATAGCCTACTGAATCAAGCAAGGCTTGAAGGTTTCCTGTTGCAATAATTGCAACATCAACTCCTCTTCTGTCTGTTTCATCAAGGATTTTTTTCTTTGCATTCTCATCTGACTTGAATGCTTTAGTTATTCCAAACTTTTTTGCAAAATCCAGTCTAAAGTCGTTTTTATCAAAACAAAATATTTTGCCTGCATCATTTGATTTTGCAAGCATAACATGCATCATGCCTGTTGCCCCAACACCAAATATTGCAACAGAGTCACCTTTGTGAAATGGAAACTTTTTCCATGCCCTGACACAACATGCTAAAGGCTCGATCATTGCAGCTTCCTCAAATGAAATAGAATCAGATATCTTTAGGACACCGCCATGTTCCACATTCCAAGCTGGCACTACAAACTGCTCTGATAATCCACATGGAGAAAGGTTTGTCTCATAGTATTTTTCACACATTGTTTCGTTTCCATGCAGGCAATAGTGACACGAATAGCATGGAACATGGTGATGCACAAAAACCCTGTCACCTTTTTTAAAACCAGATACATTTTCTCCAACTTCTGAGATAATTCCTGATGGTTCGTGACCTAGCTTCATTGAGGGCTGGCTGTAATTTCCAAAAACCTTTTCGACATCAGAGCCGCAAATTCCACAGGCATGCATTTGCACCATTATTTCCCCCTTGCCTAGATTTGGCGTTTCAATATCTTCAACAGCTACTTTTGATGCGCCCTTGACAAATGCAGCCTTCATAACAGACCCAGTTTTCAAGCAAATTATAGAGCTTTCAGTTATACTCCTAGTATCTTTTTTAGCATCATTCCATAGTCTATGCTTTTTTTGCCTCCTTGAGAAGGCAATGAGAATACTAGTGGTGTAGACTTTGCTGTCCTAAGGCTAGTCAATTTGTCAGTAATTGGGTTTGACATGTCATCGCTTACAAGAATTAACCCTACACTAGGATCTGAAGTAAGCTGTTTTATCTCATCATATGCTTTTTCTGGCGAGTCAACTATTTTGCCTTGAACTCCTGCAACCTGAAAGCTTGTGACAAAAACTCTGCTTCCAACAGTTACAATTTTCACAAAAATCGTTTTTGTCAAGTTCATTTAATTCTTTTTGGAAATAATTCTTTTCAATTCTTGGTTTTGTAGATAACAAAAACTATTTTGTTATTATGAGATAACCAATAAAGGGGATTTTGAGTTCGGATCCGAAGGAACCCGACAAGATTTGTTGACGGAAACCTAGATCAGTGACGCAGAAGCGATTGGAACGCTTACAATATTCCATCCTTATTTTTTGTAAATTCTTGCCCTGCGGTCAGTTTCCACAACAAAGATTATCAATTTGCTTTGCTGCAAATCCAAAATGACCCTGTAATTTCCTACACGCAATCTGTAAAATGGCGAATTGACCAGTCTTATCACATTTTTGAACGGATCTTGGGTACAACCTAAAACTCCATCATAAATCCGTTGTGCATTTTTCTTATCGATCTTTTCTAACTGTTTTACAGATTTCTCCGACCAAATAACTTGCCATACCATCTCACTTTAGTCCTAGCTTCTTTTTGACCTGTTCTGACGTATACACACGCCCCGCCTTGATGTCTGCTATTCCCTCTTCAATATTTTTGATTGTGGACTGACTTAGCACGTCATCTGCCTGAGTAATTTTTAAGAGTCTAGCAATCACCGTCTCGTAGGTTTCTCTAGGATGATTCATCTGCTTTCTGAGATCGTTTTTGAGCTTTTTAGAAAGTTTAATCGTACTTTGTTCCATGGTATACTACAGTATACTATAGTATATTCTAGTATAAAAATGGATCATGATGCTTACAATATGCCGGGACATTTTGGCTTGTTAAAATCATGCCTTGTATTCATAATACATCATTACAAAATCAGCATAAAGCACATTTCTTTTCATTGACTTACAGAAACGAACAGAAACTACTGGAGTAGTTAAACTCCTATCCAAAATTTTATTTCTAAAATCCAAAACCTTGATTTAGTTTGGATTTGCACTAGCAATCATGGAACAAATTGACAAGGGAAAAGACGTGTATCTTTTTGTACATGGAAGATTTGACTTGATGCAAAAATCAACTGACGCACTAGTGGCAAATGGATTCTCAAAGGACAAGATAATTTCTGCAGTGCCAAACAAGGTAGGAAATGTTGGCGACTATATGGCAATGCTTTGGATGCCCCCAAACCCTGATCACATAAAAATACAAAAAATTACCAAAGTTGAAGAGGTAGTACCTGAAGGAGTGATTGGACTGTGGAAAGGCGTGTCAAAAGATGAACTATTTACAGTAAAGCTGTAACTAAAAATCCATTGCAAGGCTTGCTATAAAATCTACAAACTCGTCATCTGAGAATTTTATTATCTCTGCCTTGTTTTCTTTTTGAGCAAGCCTTACAGACTTTAGATGATAACAGTCTCCTTTTCCTTCCATTTTTCCAAAATAATAGCTTGCACATGAGCAAAAGTCAGCTTCTGGATCAAGCCAGTATTCTTTTTCTTTTCCAACTACAGTCCAGATTTTTCTTTGGCTTGGCTCAAAGACATGTAGCTTGACTCTATTCTCAGATATTACAGAATCAATTTTTTCGTCACTCACAAGGATTTAATTTAAAACGACTGGTATATTTTTGATGGTTCAAACAAAAATAGTGCCATCACATCCTGCGCTTATTGTTGAAGGTAAAAGTCGTTTTCTTGTAGTAACAGACCTGCATATTGGCTTTGAGAGTAATTTGGCTACAAATGACATCTTTGTTGGGAAAAATACCTCAATTAATGAGACAATATCAGAGCTTGAATCTCTAATTGATGATACAAATGCTGATTCGCTGATACTTTTAGGTGATGTAAAATCAAGCATCAAGTCGATTTCAAAAAATGAGTGGGACGAGGTTCCTTTGTTTTTTAATAAAATAAAAGAAAAATGCGATGTCACACTTGTTCCTGGAAACCATGATGCTAATGTTCAGAGACTTGTCCCTGATGGAGTTAGTATGATTAGCTCAGCTGGTCTAGTTGTGGAAAACATGCTATTGACACATGGCCATACCATGCCGTCTGAGAATTTTTCTCATGTAGACAAGATAATTATGGGTCATGTACATCCAGTATTTTTTGATCAAGATTCTGTTCTTAATGGCCAGAGAGTATGGGTTACAATAAAGACAGAAAAACAGAAAATATTTCCTTCTGCGTCAGGGGAGATAGAGATTCTAATTGTCCCATCATTTAACAAGTACTTTTATGCAACATACAAAAAGCAACACAAAAGATCAATCTCACCCATAATAGAAAAGACAAAAGATGCATTATCTGCAAAAATCCTTACACTTGATGGGACAATAATTGGGGATGAATCGATACTAAAGCAGGTACTTTAGCTATATATTTTAGAGATTAATTCCAATCTCTTATAATAATTTCAATTTCTTCAAAACCTTTTGTTGGATATTTTGTTGCCTCTAAATGATAAATTTGGTCATCATCATAAATCATTCCTATCCTTTTCATTGAATCCAAGATTGGCTTTGATAAATTATCCAAATCGTTACCTGATAATTTGTATAGTCTTTTTTCTGATAACCAGAATTTGATTTGGACTGAGATTCTTCTTGTTTGTAACAAAGGAGGAGAAGTAGAGATGAGAATGGTATCAAGAGTCATTCTCCATCTACTTATTACCTCTTTGTTACCATTTGTACAAACTTCACCTGGGATTTGTGTCTTGAATAATTGTACTCCCTTCAACTACTCACTGCTCCAGTCTTAAGTCTTGAAACATTTTCCTTCATGGTTGTTACTAACCGAGATAAATCCTCCAAAAGGAATTGTTTTTTGGGATCGGAAATCTCTTCAGAATATTCTTCGTATGTCATTTCCTTCAATGTTTTGTGGATATTTTCGATCTTCTTCCAAGAGTTTGTCTTGCTTGTTAGAGTTTCACAAACAAAATCGTATGCTTTTTCAATGTTGCCATCTTCTTTGTTTAAGATAGCAAGTGCTTGGGAACATTTTGGTTCTTGCATGGCAATTATTTTTGCAAATTTGCGAACATCCCTATATGTTACAGAAAATTTCTTTCCTGCAACCATATCGATGAAATGATCAAGGTTTGATGGGTCTTCTTCAAGCCATTCCCGAAGAACTCTGCTGTTGTAGAGCTCACCAAAGAACGAGAACTTGTGAAGATAGTTCTTGTCTTGCGGGTACCTTTTTCCGTATGTTTGGGCAGCTTTTGAGGCAAAGTAATAGTTCATTACTTCACGCTTTGTCATTGCAAGGTATTCTGCAACGCTTTCGTAGGTCTCATTATGTTTCTCTATTAGGTCAAAGATATGACCCGCCTTGTTTGCTGCTGCCCACTCCTTAGGACCAGAAACATGAGCTGTTCCTAAGAACAAGTCGATTTCCTTTTCTGTACCATTTAGAACCATGACTGTGACAATATCAAAATGTCCTTTCTCAAAATTCTTGATTTTTCCAGTTATGATCTGCCTTGTAATTTCTCGAAGTGCTACAGTTCTTCTGTTTCCTTCTTTGACAATGTATTTTCCATCTTGTTTTTTTACAAAGATTGGCTGTTCAAGATATCCTATTCGAAGAATTTGTTTTATTAGTTGTCTAACATCTTGTTCGTCTAACAACCACTCTTCGATTTGTCTGTCACTCATTAATTGAGGAAGATGTTTGAAGCGTACGTTGTGCTGATCCAATATGAGGTTTTTTAGCGCAACATCAATTGGACCGTCATAGAACTTTTTTACTTTGCATAGACTCAATTCAATCCCTCCGTTTCTTCGATTTGGTTTGAGCTCAGGTACCTGATCTTCTTCACGCAGCCTATTGGAACCGTTAATCCTACGTATGGGGCATTATTGGTCTCTTTAAGCCATGATATTCTCACCATGGTTTTGTCTCTATCTTCTAACCATCCGATCGTTCTACATTCAATTGGCATGAGATTCTTGTCATAGTTGGTATCAAACTCGGCAGGATCATCAAAGATTACTTCAACTAGTTCCTTTGTTTGTGGTTCTTTGAGAGTCAT
>JACOWO010000021.1 GCA_016176745.1 Nitrosopumilales archaeon | reverse complement strand
TGCTTCATTTTTACATGGACATTCTTTTACAATGTATAGACTGCGTTCAAATGCCTTTTCTAGTCTGTCATAGAGTGCTTTACTTGCACCACTACCGCCAATGGCACCATCATAAATAAAGATCAAACCAGATGTGCCAAGTGAAATTCCACCTAAATCCTGCGACACTCCACCAGTAATCATGTTGCTTCCTTCTATTACCACATGTTCAGTGGCATGATATCCGCTTGCCTCAACATACTCCCCATTTTCTGATTTTTCTATTTCAGTTAGTGGCCTTGGTGCATGAAACACCAATCCCTTTGTAACAAAATCATATTCCAGCGGTTTATCAAGAAGAATTTTTTGACCCTGAGCAATTTCTTGGCCTATCTCTATGTTAGCATATCCATAGACCTTTTTTTGAATATGCAACTTGCAAAACGCAGTCTCTAGCCCAAAAACGCTTCGTTTTTCATAAATGGTATCAATAGTTGGCCATTCTTCGGTTAAGGCCTTGGTATAATAGGGATAATTCTTTGACACTGGAACAATCTTTGCATGAGTCTTGTCTGGGTAATCAAATTCTACTACCTTGTATCTATAGCCTGCAAGAAAATAGATCGCAGAGGCGTGTAGCTCTTCTAGTGCTATTGGCAGTACTCTATCACCTACCTTTCGTTCATTTAGGAAAATGTCAATTGACCTTCCTATCCCCCTAATACTGTAATCCTTTAGAAGCGGTCTCACCTTATCGTAATTTGGGACATATCTGTCCTCATACAAAACGAGATTTCCATCCATCACATGTTTTTCAATTACTTGCAAGTGTTCTTTTAGTTCATGTTTTGCAATTGGTTTATCACACACCATTGCAATTACTTGAAACTCTTCTACAAAGGGATTCTTTGGGTCTATGTAGATTCTTTCTATATCATCAAAGTAATCAAGTGGATGATTTTTGTAGTATTGTGATATAGGATCGTTTCCAAGAGCTAAAAACGCATAGCCTCGCTGACCTTTTCTTGCAGCACGGCCAATTCTTTGCATTAATCTGTTTACTGGAATTGTTGCAGAAATTATTCCATCAACATTGCCAATATCAACTCCTAATTCAAGTGTTGGAGTACAAGAAATTGCAATTAACTTGTCTGACTTGAACAGATGTTCTACTTTTTTTCTGTAATTTGCCATCAGACCAGCTCTATGAACCATGATATCGATTTTCTGTTTTTTTGCCTGCATAGCAAGAAGTTCAGAATTTAGATGCGAATTACTAAAAACCATAGTCTTGTGTTTTTTACTTGTTAGTTTTTTTGTCAAGTCTATCATAAGCGCTCTTTGTGTTCTAAGTGATGGAAACAACATAACAAAGTCAACGTCGCCTTTTTTACCAGATCCTTCAATTAGGATCATTTTTTCATCAAAAAGTTGTCCGCAAAACTCTTTTGCATTTTTCAAAGTAGCAGATGATGCAATAAACTGAATTTTTTTACAGAGGCGTTTTAGGCGTTTAATTATATAATGAACATTTGAGCCAAATATTCCAGAATATACATGAACCTCATCTACAACTACAAACTTTACAGAATCAAGTAGTGATGCAAATCTTGTTCGATTCAAAAGATGATAGTGTAATACATCGAAATTTGTAATGATTATCTGTGGTGGTTTGTCTAAAATCTTTACACGCTCTGATTGCTTTGTATCGCCATCAAAAACTTGTACATTGATACCAACCATTTCTGCAAGCTCTGAAATCTTTGGGAATTGATCCCGTGCTAGAGATTTTGTTGGATATACAAACAAGGCAAGAATTTTTCCTGTGTCTTCTCGTTCTGGTTTTATCTTTTGTATTATTGGAACCATAAAGGCTTCTGTCTTTCCAGAAGCCGTAGGCGCAGAAATCACTACATTATTCCCATAAGCTATCTCTTTTATGGCATCTTCTTGAAACTTGTAAAATTTTTCGATATTTTTTTGCTGTAAATACTTTGAGATTTGTGAATCTAAGCCAAGATCAATTACATCAGAACCAATCTCAGGCTCAGGTTCTTTGATTGTTTTATAATAAGAAACGTAATCATTTTTTGAAAACAGCACAGACTTTGTAAGCTCATCAGGGTCATACCCATTGATCATTTTTTTGATTTCATCTTCACTCTGTAAAATCCCACTAGCAATCAGAAGGCGTCCCATCTGCTTTTTGTCTTGTATGGTGCCATGGTCATATTGTACAAGAAAATCAAGATATGCTTCATCAGTATTTTTTTTGTAATCTACAATACACTTTAGCTCACATTTTGTACAAGAAATCATCGTTTTGGAATTGAATGTTTTTTGGATTTCAAGTACGGATCTACATTTTGGGCAGAAATACCTCAATAGCTGTCCATAATCATCCTCAAACACCTGATTTATTGATTGATAACAGCAAACTACTGATCAACATATCCAGATCCATACGCAAATACCTGTTCACCTGTACCCCCAAAGAGGTATGAGGGGAATAGTAGTCAACCTAAACTCAGCAAAGGTGCTAAGATGATACACGCGCTAAAGTTATCTACCATACAACCATCCTAAGAGCATGGGCTCAGGAAGCTATGCAAGAGCAATAGGTGGAATCCATCGAAGTTATGCAATTGCCCTTAAGCGAGCAAAATCAAGACAGTCTGTTCTAAACGCTTACTGGAAACATAAGCGAGATCATGAAAAGCTGTTAAGACAACATCTCAGAGAAGAGATGAATGATGTAAAGCGCATAAAAGGCAGAATGAAATATCGATAAACTAAAGGATTCTAGAATACAAAACGAGAATCAGATCTCGTCTAGTCCATCCAATTCTTTTTGATTTTGTTTCAATGACATTATTAAAGAAGTATATTAGTAGAATTATGAATTTGACAAAGATCGAACTCAACAAAATTTACAATATGAACTGCGTTGAAGGAATGAAGTTAATCAAGAATAACACAATTGATCTCATCGTAACAGATCCTCCCTTTGCTATAAAATTCAAAGCAACAAAACAAAACTACAATCGTACCGCATCACGAGTAATACAAGGCTACAACGAAATCAAAGCTGAAGATTATTATGATTTCACGTATAGCTGGATGAAAGAATGCTTTAGAATTCTAAAAGAATCTGGCAGCATGTATGTTTTTTCAGGCTGGAATAATCTCAAAGACATCCTTATTGCACTTGATAAGGTTGGATTTATCACCATAAATCACATAATTTGGAAATATCAATTCGGTGTTGTCACTGCAAAAAAATTTGTCACTTCACACTATCACTGTCTTTTTGTATGCAAAAATGAGAAAAAAAGAAAGTTTTACCCATATACAAGATTCAAGAAAAATTCAAAGACTGCAGAAGGGCGCAGTCTTCACTATAAGGATAAAGAAGACGTGTGGGAAATAAAACGGGAATACTGGACAGGTGATCAAAAAACACCTACTAAATTGCCATCAGAACTAATCAAGAAAATTTTGGAATATTCTAGCGCAAAAACTGACACTGTCTTGGATCCTTTCTTAGGATCAGGACAAGTTGCAGTAGTTAGTAAAATGTTGGGAAGAAAGTATCTGGGATGTGAGATTGTACAGGACTATTACAAATTTGCCAAAAAAAGACTAGACAAGAATCTATATCGATTAAAATAATTTTATAATTACTTTTTATCAGAATCTAAATTTGTTTGTCCAATTTTTGATGAAATAA
>JACOWO010000107.1 GCA_016176745.1 Nitrosopumilales archaeon | reverse complement strand
GTCCATCATGAACAATTGATGTTGCATACCACTCGTTTAGAAATTCAATATTGTCAAATTTTTGGCAGGTGTCATACAATGTCTGCATCAGAAAGAATCCAACTTTGTCAGACGCAAATGTGGCACGTGGAAAACTGTAACCGCCAAACGGCCTTTGGGCGATTTTCCCATCCTTTCTTCGCGACCATGGCATTCCCCAGTGTTCTAGTTGTAAAATCTCTTTTGGCATTTCAGTACAGAGTCTTTCTGCTACATCTTGATCTGCAAGAAAATCACTGCCTTTGATTGTATCATAAATGTGTGATTCGATTGTATCCCCTTCGTCTTCAAACAGTACAGCTGCTGTACCGCCTTCTGCTGAAACCGAATGTGAACGCATTACCTGGACTTTGGAGATAACTGCGATCTTTACTTTGGAACTTTTTTTTGTTGCAGAGATTGCTGCGCGTAATCCAGCAAGACCAGAACCAACTATAATCAAATCATATTCAATAGAATTAACCATTTGCCGACATCTAACCTCTAGAATCCGGATAAATATGTATTATAAAATATGACAAGAAATTCGTAAAACCGAATCATTAATATATATCGCTAGCGATATCGCTAGTGATGTGTGCCAGCTGGATACAAAGAGTAGGAAGTACGATTCCAAGAGGTTTTTCTAGATACTTTATCTTGGAACTTCTCAAAAAAAAACCACTTAGTGGAAAGGAGATAATTGATTCTGCAACAAAACAAAGCGAAGGCAAATGGAAACCATCTCCTGGTTTGATCTATCCTCTTCTTGGAAGATTGCTTGATGAGGGACTAATCGAGGAATCAAAAGACGGAAAATATCAGATTACACGAAAAGGCAAATCCACTGCAGATGATCTTGAGACTGTCACAAACATTGTAAAAAACCAGCTTGATGTTTTGTTTAGAATAGGAAACGTTGGACGATTTGCTGCAATAGACATACTTGAAAGAATATCAACTATGGCTGCAATGCTAAGCTCTAATGTTTCAAATATGACAAAGGAAGAAACTGAAAAATACAAAAAATTTCTACAGTCAGAGCTTAGAAAAATCGACGAACCAGAAAAGAAAAAAGGTAAAGAAATCAATATAGAATAAACAGTTACTAGAAAGAACTATTTTAGAGTCTTTAACGTTGATTGAAAATCCATAGCCTTTGAGGAATTTTATGTTGTAATGTTTTTTGTGATTTTTAAGAGTCAAGATGATTAGTCTTCTTTACATATTTTAGCAAAACTTGATCTTAAAATCTTTCAAAAATTTTTCCATGTTATTGTTTATTGATATAATCCCATTCTTCCTGACCACAGTATTTGATGAATAATTCCTTATAGCTTAATCTCAAGTCTTCTTCATTTTTAAAATCAATAATTAATGGGGGTTTACAATGACCTAATACCCCACTTTCGTGATAGACTTTGTCATTATATGCTTCACATGCTCTTGTTTGTTGTACTGCCTTTAACGCCTCGCCCATCATCGCAGCCGTATTGTCTTCTGTAGTTCTAACGTTCTTGTGCGCCTCAAGATACTCTCTTTTGTATTTTGAACAATCCAATAGTTTGTCTTCAAGTTTTTGGGCTTTCTGTTCAATTTTTATAGGTATATTTTGGGAAATATCATTTACAGTAGATTCAATTGATTCTGTTGGAATTGTTTTATAGAATTCATCAAATTTTTGTTCTACCGTTTTTAGAGGCATCAATGGTTCGATCTTTTGATTGGCAACTGTAATGTCATAATTTTCAAAGAGAGCAATTATTCCAAGAATTCCTGCAATTCCAGAACCTATTGCAATTGCATATGTTATGTTACGGTTTTTTCTGTAACTGCGTCTATAGTTTCTTCTCTTAAATCCCAATGTAACGTATAATGAGATTCTATAAAATAACCATTCTCCAACAAATCATAACTAACGTAATTATCTAGTCACTAACGAAAACACGGAAATTTCATTCATGGAAGGGGGGGATTGCTTTTTTACTCTTTGTCGATAAACTCGTTTGTATTAAAAAATAGGAATGATATCTTATTTTTCTAAATTCTTCAAGTGTCTTTATACATAAATAATTAACATGAAAACATTATTCGTTGAAAAATCTCCGACATATGATAAATGACACATCAAAGCCACTTGTCATACCAGGTGTTTTTGATGCAATTGGTGCAAAGATTGCACAAAAAGTTGGATTTGATGCAATGTTTCAGACAGGTTATGGTACTTCGGCTACGCTTTTTGGAATGCCAGACTATGGATTTATTGGTTCGACAGAAACTGTAGAAAATGCCAGAAGAATTTGTCGTGCAGTTTCTGTACCAGTTATAGTTGATGCAGATACTGGCTATGGCAATGCACTAAGTGTTTGGAAGCTAGTAAATGAACTAGAATCAGCAGGTGCTGCTGGAATTTTCCTTGAAGATCAGAGATGGCCAAAAAGATGTGGTCATATGTCAGGAAAGGAGGTTATCAGAAAAGAAGAGTATGCAGAAAAGCTAGCCGCTGCAGTAGATGCAAGAAAAAGCAAGGATTTCATCATAGTAGCAAGAACTGATGCACGAGCTACTCAAGGGCTAGATGATGCAATTGAGCGTGGATTATACTACAAAAAGATTGGTGCAGATGCAATTTTTGTCGAAGCACCAAAAACTATAGAGGAAATGAAAAAAATTGGAAAGTCAATAAAGGCGCCACTTGTTGCAAATATGATTGAAGGCGGGGCTACACCAATTAGCTCAGCAGCAACACTGCACAAGATGGGATTTAAAATAATTCTTTATCCCTTGTCTGTTCTGTATGCAAATGCATATGCAACACTGCACATATTGAAGGAGCTAAAAAGAACTGGAGCCACTACCAAATTTCACAAGAAACTTGTAAGCTTTGAGCAATTCAATGACCTTGTTGATTTGCCAAAGTTTAGAAAATTAGAATCAAGATACGGTTTTTCTACAAAAAGAAAAAATGTCTAGTAAAGAGGTCTTAGTTGTTTCTCTTTACCGCAATTTCGATGGTGGAGACGTTCCTTGTTCTTCCGTCTTGTGACTCTAGTGCTTCAGAGCCAATTTTGATATCGCCGATAGAGTACCCAGCATTTTCTGTTTTACGTGCAATAATTTGTGCTACATCTACTGCGCGTCCAATAGTAAGTCCTCTTGCTTTGATAGTCACTTGTGGCAAGTTAGCCAGCTGAATTAGCGTAGATGTAACATACGCCATTAGCGGTTTCTTACCGATGTATACGGTATCTCTGTTTTGTGATGTGGCAACTTTCTCTATGTTTTCTGTAGACATGAAAGCTCTGTGATAGTGGATAATTTAAATCTAAGATCATTAATTTACCAAAAATTATGGTTTTACGAAAATTTTTAGTTGTGGCTTTTCCATCCATATTAGATTTTAATGAACAAACCAATTGAAAAAATAATACAAATTTTAGACCATGGTTCAAAAGAAGAAAAAATTGATGTGTTAGAATCCTTAATTGATATAAATGAGCCTGAAATAATCAATAAAATAATTTCAAAGCTTGATGATCCTGATATCGAAGTTAGAGGTGAAGTGTTTAGTTCCTTAGTATTAAACAATAACAAAATCACACAATTCTTAATTGATAATCTAAATTCTGAAAGTAAGAATGTTAGGGGATTTTCTGCACTAGTTCTTGCAAACAGAAAAGATCTGGATGCGATTCCCGCACTTGTCAATTTGACAAAA
>JACOWO010000106.1 GCA_016176745.1 Nitrosopumilales archaeon | reverse complement strand
ATTTCCATTAATCACATTTTTCTTCATCAGCATTTTTAACAGCAATGGAACTCCGCCAATTTTATCAAGATCCATCATCACATATCCTCCACCTGGTTTCATATCTGCAAGATGCGGTGTTCGTTTTCTAATCCTCTCAAAATCATCATAGGTTAACTTTACGCCTGCTTCATTTGATATTGCAAGTAAATGTAAAACTGCATTTGTAGAACCCCCAATGGCATTTAGCATTACTATTGCATTCTCAAATGCTTCAAACGTAAGGATGTCTCGTGGTTTTATGTTCCACTCAATTAGTTTAGCTGCTGCCACACCAGTATCATAACACATCTTTTCTCGCCTCATGTCTTCTGCTGGCGGGCCTGCACTTCCGGGTAATGCAATGCCTAAAGCCTCACTTATTGATGCCATTGTATTTGCAGTAAACATTCCACCACACGAGCCAGCGCTTGGGCATGCATAATTTTCAATATTTTTTAACGCTTCAAGTGTTAACTGGCCAGCATCATATGCTCCAACTGCCTCATACACATCCTGTACAGTTAATGCCTTGCCTTCAAACATGCCCGGCAGTATGGTCCCACCATAAACAAAAACTGAAGGTAGATTCAATCTTGCCATTGCCATCATTGTACCAGGCAAACTTTTGTCACATCCAGCTATTCCAACAATACCATCATACTGATGAGCCCTCACCATAAGCTCAATAGAGTCTGCAATAATTTCTCTGCTAATCAGGGATGATTTCATTCCTTCATGCCCCATAGCTATCCCATCACTTACAGCTATGGTACTAAACTCTCGCGGTGTTGCACCTGTAGCTCTTACACCTTCTTTTGCTTTTTGTGCCAGTCTTCCCAAATGAATATTGCATGGAGTTGCTTCATTTCCAGTGTGGCATACGGCTATGAACGGTTTGTTTAGATCCTCGTCTGTCAAGCCCATAGCTTTGTACATTGCTCGGTGAGGCGCACGGGCAGTTCCTTCTACTACATTTCTGCTAGAAATTTCCATTGTTATGCAACCTTGATTTTAGTTGACTATAATTTAGAGTTTCTTTACGTGTAAGATTATTTCAGAATTATCTGTGAGTCAAGCTCAACAAGTTGTGCTTCGATTTGTTCTGGTGTTTCACCACCATATGAAATTAGAATTCTATCGTCTTCTTGTAATACATAATTTCGTATATCTGGAACTTGATTGTGGTTTCACTGGTCAGTTAGTGCTAATCTCAATGTGTCAAACAAATATCCTAATGTTACCCCCGATGCATGCCTATGTATGGTATTGCCATCCTGCCCTTCAAAGTGTATCCAGCTGCTCTTTATTTGATAAGCCGGACCTGAGAAATCAAACTTGTCACCAAAGATTCGTACTAGAATTGCCGCATGTTCATGTTCATCGCCTAGGGCTCCTGCACCTTGAGGTGCACCAGGCGCACTAGATCCTAAATTAACAAAATTATATGCAGAATATCCTACAATTGCTGCAACTCCAGCAAGTACACCTATGGCAATTAGCGTGTTTCTCCTTTTTTCTTTTGTTCGCTTTGCTGCAAAGCTTTCTCGTTCATCTTTGTGTTCTTTTGCTTTTTTGCCCATGTATGAAAAAACTCGAATTGTACCCTAATTAACTCAATCGATACCATAATAATAAATAAAATATTGAAATTGAATTCTTACATTGAATTGTATTTTTTGTGACATATTGGCAGGAAAAAAATTAGGTCATTTTATTTATGAAGATGAAAATTATATTGCACTTTTAGATAAATATCCAATTGATGTTGGACATGCTTTAGTGATGCCACGAAAGCATTATGAAAAAATTGTTGATATGTCAGAAGACAAAGTTGGAGAATTATTCTCAAAGATCCCAAAAATTGCAAAGGCTATTCTAAAAGCAACAAATGCCGACGCATTTAGTTTGGGTCAAAATAACGGGCGTGCTGCAAAACAGATCATTCCTCATGTCCATGTTCATATCATACCACGATATGAAACTAAGGGTACCGTTTGGACAAAAAGAGGAATTTCAACAGATGAAGAATTAAGCGAACTTGCAAAACAAATTTGTATGTGCTATTGATTTGGATTATAGCGCAAAATGGCAGCTACTTTGCCAAGACTTGATACCATTGCACCATGTTCTGCTTTGCCTGATATTACTTCAATCTTGGCACCTGTTTTAGCTGCGATTAGTTCAAGATAGTCAACAATATCTTGTTCAGTTGACTCAGAATCCATACTTTTACAGTTTGGGCAAGGTGAGTTTAACAGTTCAGATTTTTTTGAAATCAGTTGAGGACGCTCAATTATGATTTCTTGAATATTTTGACATCGCTTGCATTTTATCTCAAGCCTGTAAAGGTTTGTATCATCTGTAATAATCAATGTCTGAACAACATTATTTTTCAAGAGTTTTGTGACTTCTTTTAGTCCATATGTCCCAAGTCCTATACGCGAATTGATGTGCCTGAACAAGTCATCAACTAGTTTTTTTTCTTCAACCATTCTAAAATCTGATAAAATTTCTCCTGCTTTTGCAAAGGCTTCGCGGATTCCTTCAGAGCCTGAATAAGATGAATCAATAGTTGCTATAACCATGTCTTGTAGTCTATAGTCAAGGTAATTGTTATTGATAAAATCCTCTTTTGTTGGGCCAGGCCCTGAAATTATCAGCCCCTTTACTGGGTAAATATCAATAAAGTACTCTTTTGTCGTTGCTGCAACTCTGTTAAAATAATATGTTAATTCCATCTCTCTGAGTTTTTGAAATCTTTTTGCAGACTGTCCTCCTTGTCTATGTTTTCCTGCAACACCAGAACCTGTTTCACCTAATACTTCAATTTTATCTCCATGCAATAGTCCCCACCCAGTATCTTTTGTATCAATTGCCAAAAACCCAATTAAGTTGTCATCCTTTAACATATCCTTTAGAATATCGACATGAAAATGATCATCACATCGATACAGAAATGTTGTAAGCTCTTTTGGCGGATCAATTTCGTATAATTTTATAATTTCGCTACCAATTGGCCCTCCCCCTTCTGGTGGTAAAGCCCCACAAAAAATTACCAAACCTCGTTCAGGAGTATCTTTGTAAAGCTTTAATCTCTGAATGACTCGCGATAACGAGTCTACCACATGAGTTCTGGTAAGGTCTGATTTTATGTTATCGGCAGTTCCTTGTTCTTCGCGCAAATTGTTGATTACTTCGTGTAGTTGTTTTCCTCTTGGAATGTAGAGGCTAACTAGTTCTGTGCCCCTACCTGACTTTTGTGTTAGTTCTTCCAAGGTTTTTCTTATCTTGTATAGTTTAACAGAGTCTTGTTTTTGAATTATGATTTTTCCCATTTTACTTCATTTTAAATATTTGAATATTAATTTTGGTTAAAATTCCTCAATGGCTTTTCTAAATACATCAATTGGTTGATTTCCTTCAATCTTGATTACTTTTTTGTCATCAAAAATCAAAAATGTAGGCGTAGCTCTGACTCCAATTTCATTTGCAAATTTTTCTAATGCTAGTACTCTATTTTTGTACTTGTGTTCGACCAAACATGAATTAAATTTCTGAAGATCTAGTCCCACAGCTTCAGCGAAACCATTTAACGAGTCTCTTGTAATCCATCCTGTTTTTTCACCAGCCCAATTTGCATATATCTCATCATGATATTCCCAATACTTTCCTTGATCTTCTGCACAATATGCAGCTTCTGCAGCAAAAACAGAGTCAGGGCCATTTAATGGAAAATCCTTGAAAACAAGGTTAACCTTGCCTGTTTGTATGTACTCTGAGTTAATTATCTCAAAACTTGAATGATGAAACTTGTAGCAAAATGTACACTGATAATCCCCCCATTCTACAATTGTTATAGGCGCAGACTCATCGCCTAAAATGGGTGAACCGTTTTCAATTAGTGCGCTTGGCGTCAGCTTGATTTCATCAGTAGTTTTTGATTCAGAAGATAGACTATACAGATAAAGTCCTGAAATAATTCCTATAGCAACAGGAATTGCAAGAAGATAGTAATTCTTCATATGTTCTTGAGATTTCTTGGATTGTAAAATGTTTGGCTTTTTAAAATTTTTTACAAATGAACTATGCAATCTGCTTAAGATGAGTTTTGATAAATTATATATAAATTGGATAAATTGTCCAAGAACTTAAATACGCAAATACAAAGTATGTTTCAATGTCTTATTCAACTCAGATTTCAGTTTCAAAATCTGGCGTTCCAATCCTCGCTGTTGCAATACTTGTTGTAATTTTTGCATTTGGTTTATTTGTTGTAGGCTATGATCAAGGACATATTTTCAGCGTTATTATGGGCGAAAAGGCATTTGATGAAATGTTCATTCATGAACTTACTCATGATATGAGGCATGCCGCTGGTTTTCCTTGTCACTAGAGTGTAATTTGTTATGAAAACCCCTCTGTTTCTTGCATTAGTTTTACTTTCAGGATTTTCAGCAGGGATAATTCATGGATTGACTAATCTCGTTATAGTAGAACCATTTCTTGACAACGCAATAGCAATCGAAAATCAAAACCTGTTTGCGTCTGGCGAAGCAGAAGATACGCAGTCTTTTTGGATAGAATATGATGCGTATAGAACTTGGCAAAAAGGCGGTCAGGTATTAGCTGGGGCAATACTTGGAACATCAGTTGGCGCATTATTTGGAATTGTTTATGCTTATTCAAGAAATTCCTTACCCGATGGCCACAGTGTAAAGAAAACTCTTACTTTGGCTTTAATTATGTGGGCTACACTGTTTCTAATTCCGTTCATAAAATATCCTGCAAATCCTCCAACAGTTGGAGATCCAGAAACTGTTGTACTACGCAGTGTAATGTATCTTGGGTTTATTGCATTGTCTGGGTTTGGTGCACTAGGATTTTACAAAGTTTATAAAAAATTACTGCATCAAAAGAGGATTCTAGCGTTTGTTGGCTATG
>JACOWO010000105.1 GCA_016176745.1 Nitrosopumilales archaeon | reverse complement strand
TGCTGCATCTTTGGTGTTACTACCTTGATGTATTTTGCAAATTCAAGTGACATGTCTTGAAACTCATTTGTATCTTTTGATGCAAGTAGCTTGTGTACCATCTTTCCTCCAAGACCATTTATTGATGATAATTTATCACGTAGGAATTCAGGAGTAGATATTGGTGCAAAACAGATCATTATAACAGAATTATATTCTGTATCTATTTTTTCAACAGAACCTATCCCTGGTGCACCGCTTTTTGTTCTGATCTCAAAACCACCATGAAATGCAGCCAAGACATCCCCAAGTCCTGTCTTGCAAGTAATCTCTGCATTGTGTGCAATCTGACCAATCTCTGTCCTTGATAACTGTATGTCAAGTGCTTGGTCTAGTGCAAGTGACAATGACAATGCAACTGCTGCGCTACAACCTAATCCATATCCAACAGGAACTGAAATGTCATGATGCACATCAACAAAATAATTTTCATTTACCAAATCAAGAAATTTTTTTACGATAAACTCAGAGACTAGAGTGTTATCTGGCTTGTATCCAGTAATTTTTAATTGAAAATCTTTTTTGTCTGATTTTCTGGCATGAACTGTTGTTGTGACGCCATCCTGAATGGAAAAACCTGCACCTAGCGATCCCTTTGATTCAAGGCTCTCACTTTCAAGGTCTGCCTTGAAAAAGCCTGTAATGTGTGCAGGACAGAATGCGACTCCCCTCATGATGCGATTTAAATTTTGTATAAAATATAAAAATGAGGCTTAAACTAATTAAGCTGATATAAATTGACTAAATTCATTCGACGCCTACAAAAGATAGGGAGCAGCATTCTAGTTTCATTACCAAAAGAATGGATTGATGCAAACAATCTCAATAAAAGCATGCCAGTTGAGATTGAGACAGGACAAAACAGCATCTCAATTACTTTAACCAAGGGCACCGAACCATCAAAAGAGATCGTAATCTCATATCCTCTTCCAAAAGAAGAAAACATTGTAGCTAACATCACTGGAGCATATCTTCTTGGATATGATGTGATCAACATTAAATCAAAATCCACAATTCCAGTTGAAGACAGAGAAAAAATTCGTGGCTCACTGCGAAGACTTGTTGGTATGGAGATATTTGAAGAAGACGCGTCAAACATCAGAGTACAGTTTCTCTTAGATGAATCAACACTAAGCCCTGAAAAAATTCTCAGACGTATGAGTTCGATTGCTTTTGGAATGTTTACTGATATATTACTTGGCCTACTTTCTGATGACAAGTCAAATCTTCAAACCCTGGCTAATCGTGATGATGAAATAGACAGGCAATACTTTCTACTTGTACGATTAATTCGAAGTACAATGGTTGATAAGAGACTAGCCGGTATTTTTAATCTGGAAAATATAGATATTCTAGACTATAGAATTGCAGCAAACCTGCTTGAAACAGGAGGCGATACTATAGTTGAGCTTGCAAACTCGCTTGCTAATACTTTATTATCAAAAACTGATCTTAAAAAAATTTACAGCATGACAAAAGATATTGAAACAATCCATAAAAAATCAATTGATGCTTTTATTGATAATAATAGATCACTTGCAATTGAAGCAATAAATCTTCACAGAAAATATCAGCAAAAATCATCTGATACACGATCCTCTGAACAAAAAACTCATGCTCCTATTGACTTTTTTGATCTTATCTACTTGTTTGAACGAGTAGAGCGTTGCTGGGCAGATATTGCTGATCTAGTTAAACCAGTATACAAATAGCTAAAGCAATTTCTTTTTTGCAGCATATGTTAATACTGCACAAATTGTTTTAGAATCTACAATTTTTCCAGCTTTTATCATTCCTACAAGTTTTGTAAAGTCCATTTTTACTACAGACATGACCTCATCATAATCCAATTTCAGGTCACCAACCTTTGTCAGGTCTGTAGCCACAAAGCAGTGGATGGCCTCTGTGTTATAGCCTACTGAAGGATAATAGGTAAGAAAATGGGTCATGTTCCTGGCTTTGTAGCCAGTCTCTTCCTGAATCTCACGAAATGCACATGCCTTTGGCTTTTCTCCTTTCTCTAGCGTTCCTGCAGGTATCTCAAGCACATAGCCAAGCGGAAATCGATGCTGTTTTACCAAAATGACTTTTTTTCCTTCAAAGGCAAGGATTGCAGCAGCACCTCTGTGTTCTACCACTTCACGCTTTACCTTGCGGCCGTTTAATGTAATATTATAAACGCTTAAGGAAAGAATTTTTCCTTCATAGATTTTTCTTTTTTTCATATCTTGATGAATTTGTATTGTTATTTAATTTGTTTGATACATCAAATGTAATTTCTTTGAATCTCTTGCTGTCTTAACTGCGTCAACGATCCATTTTTGTGGCAAAGTAATTTTTTTTGGAATAAACAAATCAGCCAATGCAATACCAGAAATCTTTCGCACTTTTTGTATAACCGCATCAATTTTGAATATGTTATCACTAAACAAAAACAATACAATTTGATTTTTTGCAATAAATGGTTTTTGTAAAAACGATTGAGAAAATTCTTCCTTTAATAATTTCAATGTTTTATCCAGATCTCCATTAATCCATGTTAGTATTGCATATGGAACAAACTGTTCTAGTTTGATAGGATCGTAAATCAGTGTAAATAATATAGCCTCATCGTTTTGCAATTTATCAAGTGATCTTGTTATTGTCTTAGTTGAAAGTGATGTAGCCTTTGCAATCTCATCTAGTCTTGCTCGTGGGTTTTCTAGCAATACATTAATTATTTCAAGATCTGTTTTTGTCAAGTCAGATCTAATTCCTGGATTTTGTGCTTCAAAAATACTTAGCACACGTACGTCTTTCATAATTTTTTTTGCAAGTTCAATTTTTTCTTTCACATTTTCTTTTATTACAATACTGCAGACTGTAATGTCACCAACACATGGTACAACAAAAAATGGCTCTCCAATTAATTTGACTTGCTTTAAGATTTGGTTTAGATCTTGTCCTGATATGACTATGTACACAACATTGTAACCTAGAACAGGCGGTTCAATCTTTAAAGTAAATTTTTCAATTACTTTGTTTTGAATCATTTTTTGTATTCTTGACTTTACAGCATTGCCAGAAATTCCAATCCTTTTTCCTATCTGCCTGTCAGATTCTCTACAATTATCAAGTAACATGCTTAGTATCTGAATGTCTAGTTCATCCAATTCTTGAACACACTCTTCTTTCATTTACTTGTATAAAAATGTCCTATTTACTAAGTTATTTCTGTTTATACATTATATATAAGACTAATTTACTGCTACTATTGGACTACAGAGCACATCTTGCAAAGCGAATGCTGATGAATAAAAAAGGCAGCCTCATTGGCGCAGTTTTGGCAGTATCCATTGGAATTTTAGTAATCCATGTCAATTTTGTAATTTTTCAAGGTTTGTTTGATGCTATAGTACGTGATATGTCAGATTACAGATTTGGAGATATTTACGTTACAGATGAAGAAGATTTTATTGAAAAATCTGATCTAGTCCTAGTAAATTGGTTTGAGCGAATACCATATGTTGAAGCTGCGACACCACGTATGTCGTCTACAGCATCAATTAATGTTACAAAATTTGGAGAAAGAATAGAAGAGTTTCGAGTGCCACTGGTTGGTGTTGATCCGGTTACAGATGTAGAGGCATCAACCATATACACTACGGTAGATGGCGAATATGTGGCATCAAGAAATACAGCAGTTGTTGGCTCTAGTGTAGCACGTGATCTTGGCGGTGTCATTGTAGGTGATA
>JACOWO010000104.1 GCA_016176745.1 Nitrosopumilales archaeon | reverse complement strand
GCCTCCTATTGATTTTGGTGAAAGTACATTCCATGAAGGAAATTCATCATTTAGCATTATGATCGAGTCTCCAATTTTTAGCTCTGCATGGATTATGTTTTTTCCATGTGGTGCATAGTCTATGTAAATCTCTTGAGCACCAAATGCCTTTTTGTAAAACTCAATTGCATCAGCGGCATTTTTTACTACAAGATTAGCTGTGAGTGTGTGAAATCCTTTAGGAATAGGCTTTGTACCCATTATAACTAGCCAGATTTTATTGCGAAATTAAAGTTTCGATGATTTTGTCACTTTGAGAATACATGCAATTACTCCCAGACATTTTCCTTAAACGTCCACTTTTTGTTTAAAATATAGTTTCCAAACGCTGCAGCAATTACAGCCAATATTAGCGCCTGCGGATACATTAAACTGTAGTTTTCAACAAGATAAAAGACAAATCCTAATTGCACTAGTGCCCCAACCGAACTAAAACCAATAAACTTTCCATATTGAATTAAAGTTCTTCGTGGAGTAAAGTCTCTGTCTTCAAATGTCCATATTTTATTGAGTACAAAATTTGTGGTCATTGATGCTATGATCCCAATTATATTTGCATGAAGATACCAAAAACTCGCAATTCCGGTTGCAAACAAAAGCGAAATCAAATAGTTTACAGCTAAACCAAATGCGCCAACAGTATAGAATCTGGCAGCTTTTGAGAGAAAACGTATAGATGCACGCTTTTCTTGTTTTCTTTGCAATGTACCATATCTGTATAATCTCCATACAGATCTAAGGTAATCAAAAACTGTAGAAGTTCCAAGTTTACTTTCTCCTTGCATTCTGTTTGTAAAGGTATATGGGATCTCCTTTACACGAACTCCTTTTGTTTTTACAAGAATCTCAAGTAACATTTTGTATCCAATTGCATCCAACTTTAAACCATCAAGTATGTTTCGTTTGAATGCAAAAAATCCAGACAACGGATCCTTTTGTCCAACTCCAAGTCCCCGTTGCGCAATTTTTGTTGCAATCTTGCTGATTAGTTTTCGTTTTACTGACCACCCTGAAACCGAACCTCCTTTCACATATCTTGATGCAACAACAATATCATATTCAGAATTAGCTAGTGTATCTACCATTTTTGGAATAATATTTGGAGGATGAGAACGATCACTATCCATAACTATAATGGTTTGACCCTTTGAGCCTTCAATTCCTTTTAGGATTGCAGAGCTTAGTCCTTCCTTTGCTTTTCTGCGGATAACTCCAACAGTGTATCCTGTCGCTTTTTTAACACTGTTTATGTATTCTTCAACAATATTGCCTGTACCGTCTGGAGAATTATCATCTACTACGATGGTTTCAACAGGCTTGTTTTTTGGTAAATTTTCCTCAATTGATTTTAAGATGGAAAGTATGTTTTGTGATTCATTATATGTTGGAACTATAATCGAAACTTGTTCATTACCTCTAAACTTTGTATCGGACATCTGCTCTACAACAAAGTCAGTGAAGATATTAATTTTTTAACTTGCTACTTTACGAATATTTCTGGCAGATCATATGTATTCCTGGCTCGCCAATAGCACCCAACATCTTATCCGCAGGCAGACCAGACTTGAACATGATAAATGTTGGGATTGCCTGTACGCCAAACCTAATTGAAATGCTTTGTGACTGATCAACGTTTAATCTAGCAAAGCGAATTTTTGTGTATTTTTTTGCAAGCCTTGTAAAAATTGGATGCATCATCCTGCATGGACCGCACCACTCTGCCCAAAAATCAACAAGTGTTGGAGTATCGCTTGAAATTATTTGATCAAAATTTGATTCATTTAGATCAATTACATCAACTTCTTGCTGGGTCTTGAGCTCTGTCTGTCTTTTTAGAAGATCAGCCAGCTTTTTTTCTTTGATCTTTTCAAGCTCTGGGTCTTCCATAATACAAAAGATATGCTTTGATTATTTATGAATCATTACAAGTCTAAAAGAAATCTCATAACCACTTGTTTTCCTTCCGTTATTTCCATTTCATGAAATGTTGGCGCCTTTATCTCAACCCTAAAGTGATGTTTTTGTAAATCAAGTGGCTCGCCATATACCGTTGCGCTTAGCTTGTATTCAGAATTTTTTGAAATATCTATAGTGAATCTATGAATTGCAAAACCTTCTGTGATTAGCTGATAGTTTACTTCTTCAAGCCAGTTAAACAAAAGGTATCGTAGGTCTTTTCCTGCAACTTTAAGCAGTCTTTGTTCTTTTTCTTCTACTTTTTCTGAATCTAATGTAATATCTACAACAGATTGACCAGCAACAACAAATGCTTCTTTTAGGTTAGAAGCAGTTATTTCAATGATAGCATCTGTTGCATGATCCAATAACTTGTAGCTCATTTTGATCTTTGAAACAATTATGAGATATTAATAGAGAAGGTATGAATCTAAAAGTATTCGAATCTATTCAACTAATGACTAATTGGTTTCTAAATACCCAAAATAAATACAAGACACAACATAACTATTCATGAAAAAAACTTCTTTTGATTCAATTCGACCAACAATCATTATCATCTTTCTGAGTGGTTTTGGTTTTTTGATGATTGGAGAGAGCATAGACTTCCAAACACTAGCAATTCAGAATTGGGGTTTAGTTATTCTTGGTTCAGTTTCTTTGATCGCAACTATTCCATTCATTAAAACTGCACAAAAATTAGAACGTAATCAATCACGGGTTGATGCTAGTAATGATAGAGCAAGTATACTGCCTGACGACATAGCAAAAGACTTGGCAAAGAAAAATCGACGCTTTAAATTATAGTTATAAGCTATGGCCATTTAGTTCGTAACCTAATAAATTTAGTCATATACAAGATTACAAAACTCACCTAGCTTTATTCGTAAAGTCTTAAATCATTATTTGGTAACGATTTAGTAATTTGGAACTACCACGTGGAATGAAAGACTTTGAACAAGATGAGCTTGAAAAAATCGAATTTGTTAGAACAAAATTTCTTGAAACATCAAAACTTTTTGGATTTAAGAGAATAGAACCATCACCAATTGAGCTACTATCTACTCTTGAGGCAAAAAGTGGATCTGCAATTAGAGACGAAATCTATTACTTCAAAGACAAAGGAGAACGTGAAGTTGCACTACGATTTGATTTTACAGTAGGCCTAACACGTTATGTAGTATCACAAAAGTCACTCAAACTTCCAGCAAAGATATCATCATTTGGTGGAGTGTGGAGATATGACGAGCCACAAAAAGGACGATATCGATTCTTTCATCAATGGAATATCGAAATTTATGGAAAGCCAAGTATAGAATCAGAGGCTGAGATAATCGAGTTTACCTCAAGGCTTTTTGATGCATTGGGGCTAAAACACATCATAATTGACATAAACCACCGAAGCCTAGTAGAGTCTTACATCAAGTCTGTGTTAGGAACAGAAGACAAAGCAAAAATTTCAGACATTTTAAGAGCAGTTGACAAGATTTCAAAGAAATCAAAAAATGAAATCCTCTCAGAGTATCAAAAAAAGGGCTATTCTAAGGAAAAATTAGAACAAATACTAGAATTTTCAAGGATAAAAGGAAGTCTTAGCGAAGTTGAAAAGAAATTTGACGTCTCGAGGCTAGAATCTTGGCCTGATCTCAAAAACCTATGGGATTCACTTCAAAATCGTGATGTAAAAAACATCAGAATAAACTTTGGAATAGTAAGAGGACTTGACTATTACTCTGGAATGGTCTTTGAGGTCTTTGATGAAAAATCTGATCTTGGAGCT
>JACOWO010000103.1 GCA_016176745.1 Nitrosopumilales archaeon | reverse complement strand
TTTGAAACAAGGTCGTTGTAATCAACAACTATGTATCTAGAGTCTTTTGGCAACATGTGGTCGATTTGCTCGACATACTTGTATGAGCCGTCTTTTTCCTTAAACTGCCTGAGAAATTCCTTTACCTCATCTGATAATGCCGATGGTGTTGGTATTTCTAATGCGGTCATTTTGTATCACCTAAAATCTGTTTTCTAAAGTCCGTTGCGTTCTTGTAAATATTTTCATAGAAGAGTCGCTCCTCAATGGTCAGCTTTTGAGAAAGATTTGCAGTTAATTTTGATGAATCTGCAAGGTGGACGATCTTTCCTTGTCTTTTTCTGACCAAAGTGTTTAGCATGCTTTCTACCTTGTCAAAGTCTTGTTGTGGCAGAGTTTTCATGTATGATTTTAGTCTAATGTAAAAGTGAGGATCCAAAGTAGCTAATTCAAATTCGCCTTGTACATTTTCTTTTACCATAGCCTGTTTTAGTTCTACTACCATATCGGTATCCTCGATTTTTGCGTGTTTTTCTGACTCGAGCACTTGAGCTATCCACCTTGGAACATTGAGAATTTCTCCTTGCTTTCCTTCAATTTCTATTCCACTAATGTTGAGTTTGATATCATGATTCAGAATCATCTTGACTTCTTCCAGATTGTATCCTGTGGCATGTACCTTAACCATATCTTGTGCTTCGATCATGTTGGGATCATGATCCCCAAAGAGGATCCGTATCTATAGGATCGATCAAAACTCTTCACAAAAAGGTCTGATCATTTGATCCTCAAATACACTTCGAAGTTTATTAATAAGGAAATGGTGGCGATCAAATGTGTCACTGCAGAATTTAATGTGGGTTGAAAAATATCGTCCCACAAAACTTGCAGATCTTGTAAACCAAAAAGATATTGTTGGAAGTCTAAGTGTTTTGTTAAAAAATCCACAAGAGATGCCGCACTTTTTGTTTTCTGGCTCTGCTGGTATTGGAAAAACAACTGCTGCCATATGTATATCTCATGAAATACTAGGAGAACATTGGCGTGACTTTACCTTAGAGCTAAATGCTTCAGATGAACGTGGAATCAACATGGTAAGAGAACGAGTAAAAAAGTTCTCGCGCTTTGCAGGCCTTGATACTGAGATCCCATTTAAAATAATTATTCTTGATGAGGCAGATGAAATGACATCTGATGCACAAACTGCCCTACGACGAATAATTGAAGATACATCAAAGTATTGCAGGTTTATCTTAATTGCAAACAACATTTCAAACATTATAGCCCCGATTCAAAGCAGATGTGCAGTTTTCAAGTTTACAAGAATTGCAGAAAAAGACGTCGTAGCGCATCTAAAAAACATCGCAAAAAAGGAGAAGGTAAAGGCAGATGACAAAGGACTAAGTACCATTTATGATTATTCAGAAGGCGACTTGCGTCATGCAATAAACGTAATGCAAGCAGCTGCAAGTTTGGGAAGTATAACTGAGGAAAATGTCAAAAAATCTGCTGGACTGACAAAAACAAATGATGTTGACGTTGTACTAAAACTTGCACTTGGTGGAAAACTTGCAGATGCAAGAAACAAAATGATTGAGCTCATCAAGGTTTACGGAATGTCAGAATCTGATTTTCTAAAATACATCAATCAAAGTGTGTTTAAGCAAAAAACTGATCATTTAGAAGATATTTTACAGGTAATTGCAAAATATGATTATAGGATTCTGTCTGGGGCAAATCCTGAGATTCAGCTTACTGCACTTTTGGCTGAGCTTGGAAAGTTTGGAAAATAGCGCAGAGAGAGGGATTTGAACCCTCGGATGCTTGCGCACACAGGCTCTCAAGGCCCGCGCCCTACCGAGCTAGGCGACCTCTGCGGAATTCGATGCTAACAACTGATTAAAATTTGTTTTAATTCTAATTTGAGTGTCACAAGTACCAAATCTATGAAAAATAAAGAAAGAGAGAGAAGTGTCTAGTGATGTGCGTGTGGATTTTCCTGTCCAGAACCTAATTTCTGATAAGTTCCTGCTGCCTTTTCGTGGTATTCCAAGTTTGATTGATCAACTTTGACAGCCAGAGGAGGACATACTGAAACGCATGCCATACACCATATACAATCATGCTCTCGAATTGGATCGGCTTTGTCGCTAAAGTCCTTTCGCTCTTCTTTAACAGTCGAGCCAGTTCCTGCAAAGGTTTCATTTATTGCCTTTATAGCAGGAATGTCTTTTTCGGTTCTATACCATTGAAATACTTGGACTGGACATGCCTCGATGCATGCACCGTCTGCAACACAAGAATCCCAGTCAACTGCAACCATTGTACCACTACCACCTAGTGGAACCTGTTTTTCGCCGTGGGCTTTGTATGCAGCCTTTACTACGTCGCTATCAAAAGCTTCTGCCTTTGATCTACCAGGGCCCCAAACCCAATGGTAGTGTTCGCCGTCAGAATGCATTATTTTTCCAATAGGTTTCAGACCTTTTGGATAGTCTTCTGCGATTGGCATGGTAGGTTTTTCGGATAAATGTTATTTAAATCTAGACCAAATTAGTCAAAACTAAATGAATGATCGGTAAAACAAGTAAATTATAACACTGTTTTTACGATCTTACTTCCTTACGTTCATATCTTTTGTAAATGAAATTTTGGTGTTGGATATTATCAAGTATGATGTATACCGAGGTCCAAACATCGGTATTTACACTAAAGTCAATGACAGTTTTGTTTTTTTGCCAAACGGGTTTGCAAAGACAAAGACAGAGAATCTAGCTGAATATCTAAAAACCGATTTTATTTTTACGTCAATTGCAAACACTAGGTTGATTGGTATCCTCATGGTTGTAAACAACAATGGAATACTTTTGCCAAACATCAGTTTTGAACATGAACTAGAACATCTGAAAAAGTCAACCAAGCTAAATGTCGGGGTTTTGGATACAAAGTTTACCGCTCTTGGCAATCTTATTTGTGCAAATGACAAAGGATGTATAGTCTCATCTATGATTCCAAAGGAAAACCTCAAAAAAATTCAAGATGTTTTAGGCGTTGAGGTTATTCAAAAAAAGGTTGCAGGATATCATCAAGTTGGAGCAATGATTGTTGCAACATCACATGGTGGGATAATTCATCCAGAAACAGATGACGAAGACATTAAGACAATCTCAAATGTTTTGGGCGTAAATGTAGAGCCTGCCACAATAAATGGTGGAATTCCATTTGTATCATCTGGAATTTTGGCAAATAACAAGTCAATTGTAGTTGGTACCTTGACAAATGGTCCTGAGATAATGATGCTTACTCGGGCCTTTACAAATTAAGAATCGGTTTTGGGTTTTTTAAAAGATCATCAACTTGGATTTGTTTTTCTTTTCCATCTTCCATATTACGTAAGATAAGTGATTTTGATGCGAACTCTTTTGGTGCTACAATTACTGCAAATTTTGATTTAGAAGCAGATTCCATCTGTTTTTTTAATGATCTTCCTGAAAGGTCGATTTCAACTGGGATTCCTTTTTGTCTTAGCTTTGATGCAAGACTTGCTGCATGTTTTTGCATTTCATCATTTACATACAAAACAGAAACTGACTTTGATTGTTCTAGCTTTGCAATTCCTTGTTCTTCCATTGTCAGTATGATTCGCTCGACTCCACCTGCAACTCCTGTTGCGCCAAGATCTTCTCGTCCAAATGCTTTTGCCAAGCTGTCATATCTTCCACCACCAGCTAGAGCTCCAAGATCAGATTTTTCATCAAAGACCTCAAAGACCATTCCAGAGTAATAGTCAAGTCCTCTTACTATTCCAAAGTTTATTCTGATGTTTTTTAC
>JACOWO010000102.1 GCA_016176745.1 Nitrosopumilales archaeon | reverse complement strand
TCATTGAATGGAAAATTAACATTTAGTATCATTAATGATGCATCATCAGGTATAGGATTTGTTTCATTAAAATTTGAGAACAAAGTGTTGTTTCCTTTTACACCAGTAAGACTTACATAATTTGGTATGTATGTATCTGATTTATTCAGTATAGAATCCTTAAGACGTACCTCAGTGGTACCGTTAAATTGATTTTGCTTAATTAATTTTAAAGTTTGTGGTTTTATCTTGATTTCAAGTTTATTATCAGTTGGGTTTTCAATTGTAAGAGTAGTTGTACTGCGCTCACCAGGCAGTAAATACCCGCCAAACCAGCTAGTTTGAGGATAGTTTTTTTCTGGTATTTTGAAATTATCAATTCCTAACACATTTGAATCTAGTTTGTTAATTGGATCATCAAGTATTTTTTTAATATTAGAAAAAGTAGAATTGTTGTAAACCACAAATACTCCTCCATTACCTTTGACAAAGTTGAGTGCTTTAGTAGTATTTACCAGACCTGCACCTTGTGTAAAGACATCATTATCCAAGTCAGTTGCCGTTGACATCAAAATGTTTTTTATTTTGAATGGATCGTAATTTTCGGATTTTTCATTCATTCCTTGCATCAACAAAGCTGCAGCTCCAGAAACAAGAGGTGCAGCCATGCTTGTTCCACCAAAAAGTGAAAAAGGCTCTTGTTTTGAATCTTTTTTCATTTTTGTTATCGATGACGGTGTAAAGCTATATGCTCCTATACTCATCAAATCAGGTTTTGGATCTCCAATAATGCTAGGACCTCTGCTTGAAAAATCAACGATCTCATTAAAGTTATCAGTAGTATTACCAAATCTTGGTTGCCCTTTGAATTGTCCATACCCTACGAATACATTGTTGGTTGTTGCACCTACTGTAATGCCGTATGAGGCAGCATTTGGTAAACCAAGTGTTCCATAACCATGTCCTGAGTTTCCAGCACTTGTTACGATTATAATGCCAGGATAATTTTCAGCAAATGATCCTGGAGTAGCTAATACGTTCAAAATTAATGAGAGCATATCCATTCCAGGTGCTGACTGTAATGATGGAAAGTTTGCAACCCCCCAACTATTAGAAATTATGTCAGCTCTTGGTTTTTCATCAAAAACCCATTTATTTTCTTCATTGTTAAATCCTGAAATCCATAACCACGCATATACTGCATCACCAAACCATAATGCTTTTACAGGAATAATCTTTGCATCAGGTGCAACACCTTTTATTGTATATTTTTTAGTATTATTGTAAATATCATATTGTTGAATTCCTTTTGAAGTTATAGATGCTGTACTAGCAGTACCATGACCTATGAAATCAGACATTACACCAAAAAAGTTACCGTGTGGATCTAAGGCTGGCAGTAAGGTACCATTTATTGCATTGATTGTTTTATCTATAGCAGATTTTTTCTTTTCAATAACACCATAAACATCAACTACTCTAGCACCTATTGTTCCTGCACTATAATCAAATTTTCCGTCCTTGTCAAAATCATATACTAGAAATTCTTTACCATCTCCTAGTTTAATCGGTGTCTCATCTGTAAAATCAAAATCATATTTTGGTTTTTGTCCTGATTTTAAATCAAATCTTGTAAAATCTTCCCATGAGCTGGACATATCAGGTATTATGGTATCATACACACCTGGTGATTTTGAGTCTATGACTAAAACTGGTACAACTTGTACTCGTACAATAGAATCTTGAATAAATCCTTGATACATTACACCTAGATGATATAATCCGCTTTTTGAAGCAATATATTCACGGTTGTTTCTTCCAATATTCCAATCATCAGATAATACTCCGTTAAAAACTGGAGAATTTCCAACAATTGGAAAAAATGAATTGTAAACAGGAATAGATGTATCTTTACCATTTTGTGAAATATCTAAGAATACTCCTTTTCTTGGAATGATGTAAACAGACGAGGTCACATTTTCAGGAAGTGGTTTTGTATAATTTCGTAAAATTCCATATTTATCGATATTAGCAATGAATGTGGCATTAGTCAAAATAATTCCTTGACCATCTGCATCAAGCATTATTGGATGATTGTTTTCATCTCTTGCTAATGAATGCTGGATGTCTGGATTTGAGAAATCAACCCCGGTATCAACGACTGCAATTTTTACTCCTTTGCCAGTGTAATTGTAGTTTTTGTGAACATAATCAGAACCTACAATTTGACCTATTCTAGAAATTTCTTCATTTTCTTGTTTATTTTGTTGTGAATGAAAATCTAATAGAAAATCTTCTAAAACATAATATCCTTTTTCTTGGAGAGAAGATACCTCATTATCTTGTAAAGCACCTACTGAAAAAAAGCCATTCTGTGAATTTACTGTATAAAGAAGATTATTACCATGATCAGATTCTGTGCCAAAACCTGATCCAAATATTAAATATCTTTTTTTGATTGGTTGCTGATCATGACTTGAAGTAATCTGTAGGATCCCTGATTTTTGATCAAAATTTATGTTGTTGAAGGAAAAATGGCTTTGTTGTGGCAGATCACCGCCTAAAAATCCATAAGAATCGCCGATCACAAATGAAATAAACAAAATTGCAAAAATTAAAAGCGCCTCATTAGGCATGATTTGAAATGTTTTTGTTATAATAATAAACTATCTTCTTCTTGCAATAATTACAATTTGTAGTGCAACTATTATTGCAATTGAAGCAACTATTGGAAACAGTAAAGAGTTTAGCTGTACTGATGCTTCTTCTATATTTGTAACAGATTTAGAAATTGATGATACACTTGTATCTACATTATCGCTTGCACGTTTCAAAGTAGAACCAAATCCCTCAATTTCAGATTTTAATTTGTCAAGTTCACTTGCAGTTTCATCCAAAATCGAGTTTAGTTTTATGATCTGTTCTGACACACCGCTTATGTCTTGGCTTAAAACCAAGGTTGCTGCAGAACCATGAGAAATAGTTCCTTGGGTAAATGTAACAATATGAAAAACATACGTACCTTTTTGTGTTGGTGTATAATCTACAAAATAAAGTCCCTGATGTAGTGTATTAAATGATGTTGAAAGACTTTGAACTTCGCCTGAAGGAAGATGTACATGGGATGTTTGGAGAATTTCTTTTGGTTCTCCGCTTACCAACAATCCATCGCTTGTAACTTGGACAAAGACTCTAAGTGAATTATCAACTGCGGCAGTCTCTGGAGCAAATACTAGTGTATTTACAATACGTTCTACGGGGACGTCTATTGTTTCTGCTGTTGAGCTAAATTTTACATCTAGTGTTTTTGATAAACCATTTTGGACAGTTGATATTACTTCAACTGCATATGTTCCATATGGAAAATTTGTAGATGATTGTGGCCAAGTTAATAATACTATGTTAAACGAGCCATCAGCCTCTGTAATGATCTGTTCAAATTTTGCAATAGTGCCGTCTGGTGCAAATAATCTTATGATTAAATTTTCATTTGATAAAGCTTTTCCGTATACAAAAAGTATTTCACCATCAGTATAGACATTGCTGTTGGTAAACACATCTAATTGTTCGGCAAAACTTTCAATTGGGATAACTATCGTAAATACCAGTAGAAAAATCACGGTTATTGATTTCAACTGATTTTCTGATAACAGTCCTATAGATATTACTTCGGATAAAATGATCTACAATAACCTTGTTCTAGTTCGTTAAAAAAAAGAAAAAAGGGGAAATTGAGTTTTTTTTCTAGTCTTAGCTTACGTTAATTGATGTAGTTACGGTTGGTGATAGTGCAGTTGGGTTATCTACTGACTCCCAGACAAACACAGTTGCTGTGTA
>JACOWO010000241.1 GCA_016176745.1 Nitrosopumilales archaeon | reverse complement strand
CTAGTTTTCAAAACTTATTTTATAATAAATAGTTTAAATCAATCTTTTCTTTGACAATTCTAAATGACAAAAACTTTTGCTGTGATAGGTGATCCAATTAATCATTCACTTTCACCAAATATCCATAATGCGGCATTTAGAGAACTTGGTTTAGATTGCACGTATATTGCATATAGAATACCAAAAGGCGAGCTTGCTGCAGGAGTTGAATCTCTAAAATCAATTAAAATTTCAGGATTCAATGTAACAATTCCTCACAAAGTTGAGATGCTAAAATATTTAGATGAGACAGATGGTAACTGTAAGCTCATAGGTGCAACAAACACAGTATCAAATGATAATGGAAAACTAAAAGGATACAATACGGACATGGATGGATTTCTTGATCCGATAAAAAAACGAAATATTACAGTAAAAGATTCAAATGTTTTATTGCTTGGTGCAGGTGGAGCTGCCAGAGCAATTGTTGTTGCTTTCATTAAAGAAAAGGCTGCAAAGATAACAATAGTCAACAGAACAAAAGAAAACGCAATAAAGCTAGCACAGTTTGCTCAAAAACTTGGAATTGATGCAATAGCAAAATCTTTTCAAGAAATTGATGCGTCACCGAAACACAAATTCATTGTAAACGCAACTTCGATAGGCCTAAAAAATGAGCCCTCTCCTATTCCAAAAGCGTGCATCAATAAAGATACAGTTGTTTATGATATTGTTTACATGCCAATGAATACTGATCTTGTTGTACAGGCAAAGAAAAATGGTGCAACAATAATTTATGGTTATGAGATGCTTTTAGGACAAGCGGTTCGCTCATTTGAAATATGGCACGGCATTGATGCGCCATACAACACCATGAAAAAAGCATTGCTTGGAGGATTTTGATGCAAATAGTAAAAGCTAGTCTGCATGGAGCAATCTCCATAGTTAGTGCAATAGCTACTGGAAAAGGTGCTACGCTTGGGATATCATCTAAGGTAGAAACAGAAGTAGAGACATCGCAGGGAAAAGGGATCATAATAGAATCAGAAACAAAAAACCTGAGTTCGCGATTAATAAATAAAGTCGTAGAAAAAATAGTGCCAAAAGACGATCTTGAAAAAACAAAGATTAGAATCTCATTAAAGTCTGAAATTCCAACTGGTTATGGGTTAAAAAGCTCTAGTGCAATATCATCTGCAGTTGCATTAGCATGTGCAAAATTGTTCAATCCTAGCTTAAATGATTCACAAATACTGGTTGCAGGAGTTGACGCATCTATT
>JACOWO010000087.1 GCA_016176745.1 Nitrosopumilales archaeon | reverse complement strand
TAGGTGGCCGTGGAAAGATAGGTGCCATACAAAAGTGCAATAATGCTGATGAGTTTGAGCTAAAATATCCACAAATCTTAGAAATGACAGTCAAAGGAGAAAAAACACGAGCTATTTTACTTGAAAAGATGGCAGAATACAAAAAAGAGCTTTATCTTTCTCTGTTTTTAAACCGCGGCAAAAGATGCTATACAATTATTGCATCATCTGAAGGCGGTGTTGAAATCGAGTCTGTCAAAAATCAGGTAATACGAGAGATTGGCCTTGGCAATGTTGAAAAATCTGTGGCAGAAGAGGTTGCAAAAGCAATTGGCCTCAAGGATAATACCATAAATGAATTTGTTGACCTAGTACAGAGATTATCAAAGCTTACAATTGAAAAGGAAGCTGAACTTGCAGAAATTAACCCGGTTGCAGTTTTAAATGATGGTAGTCTTCTTGCATTAGATGGCAAGATAATAACTGATGATAATGCAAGCTTTCGACACCAAGAGCTTGCACAATTCCAGGAAAGATCAGAGCTTGAAGAAAAAGCTGAAAAAAGTGGCTTTACACTAGTTGAACTAGATGGAAATATTGCAGTTGTAGGAAATGGTGCAGGACTTGTCATGTCAACACTTGATATGCTTGCAGACAATGGTGGAAAGGCTGCTTGCTTTTTGGATGTTGGTGGTGGCGCTACAACGGAATCAGTCTATGATGCTCTAACGTTAGTTAGTAAAATGAACAAAGTCAAAGGAATTCTTGTTAATCTTTATGGAGGAATTGTCAAAACAACAACAGTTGCCTTGGCATTTATCAAGGCTTATGATGAAAAACTAATCGATCTGCCAGTATTTGCAAGATTGATGGGTGCAGAGTCTGACAAGGCAAAAGAGATGTTAAAAAATACAAAAACAAAATTGTTTGATTCTGTTGAAGCTGCAATCAATGCTGCAGTAATTGGAATAAGAAAATGAATAACATATTTGAGCTTCTTCAAGGAAGACAAGGAGATCCTGATTATAAAAAAAAGCCAGTAATTGTACAAGGAATTACAGGAAAGTTTGGTTCACTTCACACAAGATTGATGATTGATTATGGAACAAACATTGTAGCCGGTGTTACACCAGGCAAAGGTGGTCAAAAATTTGAAGAAATTCCAATATATAACACAGCAAAAGAAGCTGCAAAAGCAACAGGTGCAAAAATTTCAATTATGTTTGTTCCTGCAAAATTTTTTCTTGGTGCTGCAGTTGATGCACTTGAAGCAGGCATAAAGCTTCTCGTTGCAATACCTGAACATGTTCCAGTACGAGACACTATGACTGTGCTTGAGCTTGCAAAGAAAAATGACGCAATTATGATCGGTCCAAATACGCCGGGCATAATGATTCCTGAAGTCATTAAAATCGGCATAATGCCTGCAAGTTCCTTTAGAGCAGGCGATGTTGCGGTACTATCAAAAAGTGGCACTTTGATGTATGAGGTTTCACATAACCTAACTGAGGCAGGATTTGGCCAATGTCTGACGCTTGGCATTGGTGGCGACCCAATCAATGGTACAACACTCATTGATGCATTTGATATGGTAAAGGACTATCCTGATCTTAGAGGCATTGTCATTGTAGGTGAGATAGGTGGCGATGCAGAAGAAACACTTGCACAGCATGTTATTGATTCTAATTTTGAAAAGCCAATTGTTGCCTATGTTGCAGGTCGTGCCGCGCCAAAGGAAAAAAGAATGGGTCATGCAGGTGCTATAGTTTATGGAAACTATGGTTCTGCTGAATCAAAGGTTTCAATGTTTAATAAAGCAAACATACCTGTTGCCAAAAGACCTGCAGAGGTGCCCATGCTTTTGGCAGGCAAGTTTTAAAAATACAAGGATTAAAAGGGAGCATTTTTTGAGGATTGTAATATGCCAATAACTGATTCAGAAAAAAAACAAATTGCTCAAAAGGCGCGTTTACATCTTAAGATCTGTTTTCATTGTGGAGCACGAAATTCAATTTCTGCAACAAGATGTAGAAAGTGCCACAATAGTTACCTAAGACTAAAAAACAGAACACTTGGCATAAAGAAGTAATACAAAAAGACAAAAGCCTCCTTTATTTTATGAACCTTGGACCGGTAGTCTAGTGGTTAGGATGACGCTCTCACACAGCGTAAAGATGAAAAAACATCTCGCTAAGGTCATGGGTTCAAATCCCATCCGGTCCATTAATTTCATAAAACTGGAATTTTGTTGTTTTATCTAACAAGTACTTCAATAAATTTAGTAAGTTTTTTGTCTAAGGGTTGTTTTTCTATCTCGGCTTTGATCTTGTCTGTAATGATATAGTAATTATTTCCAAATATTTCCTTTAGTATTGTGTTAAGATGTTCTGGATGACTATAGCAATCAGAAAACCTACAATAGAAATCTGCAAACAGTCTTTTTTCAACTAGCGAACATGTTTCCTTGCTTATATCAAGCAGCGTTTTTTCTATGATTGCAGAAACTAGATCTCGTTGCATTTTTTCTTTTGACGTCAACGAGTTATAACTTTGGTTTTGCAAGTTTAATAAGATAGCGGAATTTAATTTGAGCGTATTTTTGAGATTTTTTTCTAAGTATCGCAGTGACAACAAATATCATCATGATTTTTCTTGCAGCCTGGACAGCTAACTGCCCCACCAAAATGACATTTACAGTCACAAACTTGTTTCATACCCAGTTACCTGCCAATATGATAGTAAACATTTGCTATATACATAATGAATATTACTGAAACGATAAAATTTCAATTGGTATTTTAAAGGTCAGAGCAAAACTACGAAAATGCAACGATTTGAAACAGGAAAATGGGATCTTTCATGCCTTGCTAAAAATCCAAACAGCACTCAATTTGCACAAAAAATTCAAAATATTGAAAAAAATGTTAAACAGTTTGAAAAAATAAAGCCTAGTCTAAATCCGAATATACAATCAAAAAAGTTTCAAAATATCCTACATAGTTTAGAAGAGATTTCAGAAAAGATTAGCATGGTTGCAGGTTATGCACATCTTTCCTATGCTGCAAACACCCAGTCAGATGAGGCCACATCACTTGTAACAAAGATGACAAAGCTAGCTGCAGATATTGAAAATCGTACGCTCTTTTTTGATCTTTGGTGGAAAAAAAAGATTGATGAGAAAAATGCAAATAGGCTCATAAAAGATGCAGGACAGTTAGCCAACTATTTACAATACAAGCGGCTCATGGCAAAATATTCTCTTAGCGAGCCAGAAGAGAGGATCATAAACACACTTGATGTCACAGGAATTTCTGCTCTAGTAAAGTTGTATGACAAGATAACAAATGCATTTGAATATGTTGTAAATATAGATGGAAAAAAACGCAGGCTAACAAGAGAAGAGCTTGCAGGCTTGGTTCGAAGCTCAAAGCCAAAGACAAGAGAAGCAGCCTACAAGACACTGCTTGGCAAATATTTTGACAACAAGGGCGTGCTTGGTGAAATTTATCAAAACATCGTACTAAACTGGAAAGATGAAGGAATTGAGATCAGGGGATTTTCTTCACCTATCTCAATTAGAAACATTGGAAATGATGTTAATGATAAAACTATAGATTCCCTCTTAGATGTGTGTAGGAAAAATGCTTCTATATTTCAGAAATTCTTTTTGCAAAAGGCAAAACTGTTAGGATTAAAAAAACTTCGCAGATACGATCTTTATGCTCCTGTCACATCCAAGATAAAAGAAAAAAACTATTCTTATGACAAATCTGTAAGGCTAGTCTTAGATTCACTTGAAAAGTTTAGCCCAAAATTAGATTTTGCAAAAGATGTTTTTGTTAAAAAACACATTGATTCAGAAATCAGACTAGGAAAACGTGACGGTGCATTTTGCAGTACCATATCACCAAAAATTGCACCATATGTTCTTGTAAATTTTACAGGAAAGATACGTGATGTGTTTACGCTTGCACATGAATTAGGCCATGCAGTACACAGCAAGGCAGCATCAGACAAATCAATCTTGGTCTTAGAAGCACCATTGCCTCTTGCAGAGACTGCATCAACATTTTCAGAGTTGCTGCTATATGATAATTTATCAAATGCAATATCAGATGAAGAAAAAAGACTATTGCTTGCAGAAAAAATAGATGATCTTTATGCTACCATACTAAGACAGGCATTTTTTACTCTTTTTGAAACAAAAATCCACAAGCAAATATCAGAAGGCACCATAGTTGATGAAATATCAAAAACTTATCTTCAGAACCTCAAAGAACAGTTTGGCAGTTCGGTTAGTCTAACAGAGGATTTTTCATTAGAGTGGAGCTGTATTCCTCACTTTTATCATACACCATTTTATTGCTATGCCTATTCATTTGGAAATCTTCTTGCATTGTCATTATTTCAAAGATACAAAATTGAAGGAAAAGATTTTGTTCCCATTTATCTTAGAATTTTAGGAGCTGGTGGTTCACAAAAACCAGAATCACTACTTGCCGAATACGGATTAGATATTAGTTCAGGAAAATTTTGGCAAGACGGCCTTGATTATGTAAAAAATCAGGTAAAGACACTAGCATCATTAAACTAGTTTTAAAAATGGGGCTGGCAGTCTTACGCATCGACTGCCAGTCATTGTTCCCCTTCGGTTTGAATCGATGTCGCACTGGGTTGCTTTGAGAATAATTTAAACCTTTGAGAATTATTTTGTTATTTTTAATTCAAAGATCAAAGATATAGTAAGCTTAATACTTTTAGTCAATATGGCCATCTTGTGTACAAATTTGCAATTTTAATGTCAGTTGCAGTTTTTTTGCTTTTTGCTACAAACTTTGCATATGCTCAAAAGCCACAACTTGCTACTTTTCAAGAAATCGCTCAAGTAATAGTTGACCAAAAATTATCAAACAATGTTACTGCCTCAGTTACTCTTCAGACCACAAGCGACCAAGAGATAAGAATTCCATCTGAGCTTGAAAGAGAAATTCTTGATACTCAAGGGCTGATTGCAGTGGTAGTAACAAGTGAGGAGCGTTGTGTGCTTGGCGTAGAGTTTGATTCCTGTATTTTGATAAATATCTCAAGGGAAGGAATTGAAGGTGGCATTACTGCTATTCAAGATAGAGCAAAAGAGGTTGGAGACTCGATTATTGATGAGCTAAACACTGCTCTGGATACAGATGCAAAGTTTCATTCAGTTTTTGTTCATTTTGAAGACAATGCAAATGTTGCACTTGACACATCAGGTGTAGTATCTGGCAGAGGTACTGTATCTGCAGTATATACTATGCCAAAAGAGGATACTGCATCAATGTATGAAAAAATTACATCTATTCTTCTTCCTCAGGTTATCCGAGATTCAGGCGGTTTTTATAATACAGCAAAGAATCTTGCATCCCAG
>JACOWO010000086.1 GCA_016176745.1 Nitrosopumilales archaeon | reverse complement strand
ACACAACGTGCTCAACTGTGTGATTAAATCATTCATTTGGTAGTAAGCAACAATATGGCTCTTGCAAGGTCGCCTTTAGATTCTGCTAGTGCATTTTTTGCCTGCTCTTCACTTACATTTGCCTGCTGGCATACTAGCTGAATGTCTTCGTCACTAAATATTTGAACTTCTAGTTCTCGTTCTTCAATTCCATTTGCAACTACTTGAAAAATAGAGTTATCCTTTGCTTTCATCTCAGTAACAGCGGGTTTTGATAAGATAATCTCTTTTTTGTCTGTTTTTATTATGACTTCTTGGACGTTTGGGATCTCATTCATATCAAGACCCATCTTGTCTAGCATTCTTCTCATCTGACGGTTTCCGCCACGCATCATAATGCATCATCTCCTTTTTTCGGACTTTTTAAACTATCTCTAATTTTTATTGCAACGCCTCTTTTCATTTGGGAAATAAGCTCAGCTGGCAAGACTGCTTTTCCAACAGCTATTACTTTGTCTTTGTATAATACTGGAACATCTGATTGTATTCTGATGTTTTTTCCACACCATACAACGTGTTTGCAAAAAACTGATTTTCCGTCTTCTACAAATGGCTTTGATTCTTCATCTATCTCAACGCAGTTTTCCTTGAATCGCTTACTTTTCAATAGCATTTGAGCAAAATAAGGCGAAATTGCAAGGCCACCATCAATTCTCAATACACAAAGAAGTTTCTTGTCATGATAGACTTCGCGAATTCTCCCTGTCTTGCGTGAAAATGTAATTTCAAGTTCTTTAGGTAAATGGCGCGAAACTCCAGTTCCAAACAAGGCATCTATTGTATATTGCAGTTTTAGTACAGGGTCCATGATTTTAGCACAATTAGTTTCTAAATATGTCTTGATAAAAATTCAATTGTCACCATTCTTTCTTTGTTACCATGGTATCTGTTACAAGAATTATGGAAAAGGCACTCTTTGGTTTTGCAAAACAGTGGATTGCAGGCGATACACTAGATGATGCATTAAGGTCTGCACGACAAACCTACAAAAAAAAGATGAATGTGATTATCAATAAGCTAGGCGAATATAACACATCAAAAAAAGTCATAGCTAAAACTGTAAATGAGTATCAGACAATTCTTTTGTCTTTGAAAAAATCAAAAATTGAAGGCGGTATTTCTGTTAAACCAACCCAAGTTGGACTTTTAGTGAGCAAAAAAGAATGCATCAAAAGTTTTAGTGCTATAATAAAGACTGCGACCCAATCAAATTCGTTTGTGTGGATAGATATGGAATCATCTGATCATACAGATGAAACCTTGGAAGTCTATCACAAGCTCTTTAGCAGCTATGAGAGGCTAGGACTAGCACTACAAGCAAACCTCAAGCGAACAAAAAATGATCTTGTAGACTTGCTTGAGCGTGGAGCAAAAATTCGACTCGTGAAAGGAGCGTATAGAGAAGGCGCCAAAATTTCATACAAATCAAAAGTCCAAGTAGACGAAAATTTCCTAAGCCTTACCAAGATTCTTTTTAAAAAAGGAAACGAGTTTGGTATAGCAACTCATGACGGTAACATGATAGATGCAGCTATTGAGTTTTCAAAAAAATATGCGCGTCAGTTTGAGTTTCAGATGCTAAAGGGGATAAGAGACGAGCTGAAACTAGAACTTGTAAAACAAAAGTTTTCTGTTTCAGAATACATTCCATATGGAACAAATTGGCTTCCCTATTCTATTCGAAGACTAAAGGAGAGAAGGCGAAACATTCTGTTGCTTGGTAGCTCCTTTATTCAGTCACATCGAGTCTGAGTTTGTTCTCGCAAAAATTGAAGCAAATATCTTTCGCCGCCTGCTCCCTTTCCTGAAGAGCCAGAGTTCTTCCAGCCTACAAATGGCTGAATGCCTACAAGTGCAGCAGTTGTAGCACTTGAAGCGCGGTTTGCATAAACAACGCCAGCTTCTATGTTATCAAAGAATTTTTCAAGTTGTTCTTTGTTTTCGCTAAAAACTCCTGCAGTCAAGCCATATTCTATATCATTTGCTAGCTTTATGGCTTCATCATAGTCTTCGTATGATTCTATACAAAGAAATGGCAAAAACAATTCTTCTTTCATGAGCCTGTGATTCTTTGGGAGTCTTGTTACTATGGTTGGCTCTACATAATAGCCGTGTTCAAGTTCACCAGATTTTAGAATCAATCCTCCTGCTAGTATCTGCCCACCATCCTTTTGTGCATGAGCAACAGATTCTTGAAATTTTTCTAGTGCAGATTCATTAATTATTGGGCCCAAAAAGACATCTTTTTTCCATGGCAATCCGACTTTGATTGTTTTTGTTTTTTCAACCAGTTTTTTAGTAAATTCATCGGCCACCTTTTTTTGAACATATACTCTTGAACATGCACTACATTTTTGGCCACCATATCCAAATGCTGCATGCAATACCCCATCTGTTGCTTTTTCAAGGTCTGCAGAGTCTGTGACAATTACTGGGTTTTTTCCTCCCATCTCTGCAATGAATGGTTTTGCAGATTTTTCTGTAAATTTCTTAAATCCTGACATTCCTACATTTCTTGAGCCGGTAAATACAATTCCATCAACTAGGGGGCTTTCGATTATTGTTTTTCCAACAACGCTTCCAGCACCAGTCAGAAAATTAATTGCACCTGTTGGTAGTTTTTTGTAAATTGCTTGTGCAAATTTAAAAGATGAAATTGGCGTATCGCTTGCTGGCTTTAGTACTGCAGTATTTCCGGTAATTAGGGCACCAGTTGTCATTCCTATCGCAATTGCAGAAGGAAAGTTAAACGGCGCAATAACCCCCCAAACTCCATATGGTTTTAGTGCGGTTCTTGTCTTTTCTTTTGGATTTGGATGCCCTGTATCTTTTGAAAAACCGTTGTTAATCTCTAATTGGTAGGCATAAAATCGCATAAAATCAATTGCTTCATCAACATCGCCTATTGCCTCTAGTCTGTTTTTTCCGTTTTCAAATGACATTATAGCAGCTAGATGAAATTTTTGTTTAGAAAACTCGTCTGCACAGTCTTTGAATATTTTTGCTCTTTGCTGATATGAAATTCTACTCCAGTTTGGAAAGGCCTCTTTAGCAGAATTTATCGCACTTGAAGTATCTTCTTTTGTTGCACTTGGAAACCTAGCTATTATAATTCTTGTATCAGATGGTGATTTTACTTCGAATTTTTCATCTAGGAAAATTTCCTTTCCATTTATTATTATTGGATAGTCTTTACCTAGATCTTTTTTTATTTCTTCAACAGCTTTTTCAAATTTTTCGTCAAACTCTTTTATTGCATTACTAGCTACTGCTTTTCCCCATGTGTACTCGTTTTCAAACATGGATAAGCTATGTAGTTATGTTATTTTAAATCAACAGCAAGATACTACTTCTGAGATCATGCGTGATGCAAGATGCGATGTTCTGTCCTTTATGTCATAGCTAGGACATACTTCCATTATATCCATGCCCAAAATCCCTTTTTTTGTAATTGCTTTTAGAAGATAAACTGCTTCAATGTTTGTTAAGCCAAGTGGCACAGGTACTGATACGCCAGGTGCAAATGCAGGATCGATGCAATCCATGTCAAAAGAGACGTATACATTTTTGCCAATAGTGTCTAGAATAGACTTTGTGACGTGTTCTATTCCCTTTTCAGCAATTTCAAATGGAGTTATTACTTTAAGATCATATTTTTTTAAATTATCAATCTCTTCTTGTTCTGGTGTCCTAACTCCTATTTGTAAACTTGATTTAATGTCAATGTGTGGTAATACATCATGAAAAACCGAGCCATAGTAATCTGTAGTTGAGCTGACAAAATCTGGGTGTGCATCAAAATAAACAAGCGATAACGATTTTTTTCTTTTTGAGATTGATTTTATTATCTGTGTTGAAATAGAGTGATCTCCACCAATCAATAGCGGAATTTTTGATTTTGAGAGAATTTTATCATA
>JACOWO010000159.1 GCA_016176745.1 Nitrosopumilales archaeon | reverse complement strand
GCTGCCCAGAAAGCACCTATTGCAAGATAAATCTGGAATATGTCCGTGTAAGCAGAAGAGAACAGTCCACCTGCAAAAGTATATGCAAGTACAACTAGTGCCGCAATGAGTACACCCCAAATAAAGTCAATACCAAAAACTGTTTGCAGTATAAATCCACTTGCTGCAAAGTTTCCTGCGACAAGTACTGTAAAACTAATTATCATCAAAACGCCAGAAATTCCTTCTGCAGCATTACCAAATCTTCTAAAGTAAAAATCAGGCAAAGTAAACATGGTTATCTTGTTTAATGGTTTACCGTAAAAGAAGCCAGTCAAAAGAAGACATATTCCAAGACCTATAGGAATTACAGCACCAGCCCAAAACCCAAATTGATAGACAAGTGCAGCGTTGCCCAACGATGAGTTACCATCTATTGATTGTGCCGCAAGCATTGTGCCTACAAAAAACAAAGGCAAGGTCTTTCCAGCAACCATTAATCTTCGGCCACTTTTTTTAACCAGTTTGTAAGTCAATGTGCCTATTACCAAAGATGCTATCAAAAATACAATTATTGCGACGCCAAAACCAGTAATCTCTGCCATGCCCTAATTGAAAAACGAGTGTGGTTATTTAAGGATTATATAATTACAGTAAAGTACGTCTTCAAGAATAAAGGGTAATGTGTAAAATACGTAGTTAATTGGTTGGTTTAACTGATTGTGATTTTTAATTCATATTTTACATAAATGTATGATTTTACAAAATCGAGAGGTTAGATCTTCAATTCGCATGTGATTAATGTTAGTTTTATTTTTGTGAATCAATCTAAAAAATCATGTGACAATCTAGAATGGAAAAAGTGTAGATTACTATATGTAAGATTGTTTTCATGGATTTCTTGTTTTTTAAATTTTTATTAGTTTGTGTAATACTTTCTCTGCAATGGCAAAGCAAGAAGCAGCAGCTATTATTGTGATCTTGCTAGGATTAGGACTAACACAGTTGGAAGGTGGTACAAACGCATTCTATGTTGGAGCTGGATGGGGTACAATTGGAATGGCGTGCTTGTGGCTATGCCTCTTAATTGTTAAAGATTTAAAGAAAAAGAGTAAAAAGAAAAAATAATTTGCAAAAATTTTAAAGCTAGTTGTTAACTAAGAAATTATGCCAAGCCAAGGATATTCAACGATAGGTCTAAAACCCTCAATTATAGGTGAACTTCAGCGTATAACTGATCTGTACTATCCAGGTATGTTTTTGCCAAGCACATTAATAATTACAATGAATGAGATCAAACGCGGATATTATACACCAGAAATGTACAACATAAAAGTAGATCTTTCAGGACGCTATAATTCACTAACTATCAGATCAGATGTGAAGGACTGGCTTGCGGAAAATTACAAAAATCTTTTCGATTTGTATGCAGAAAAATATGGTATTAACAACTTTGCCCATTTCGTTAGCTATTTTATTATGAATATATTTCAGTCAAAGCTCGAGTCACAGGCTCAGGTCATTAGGCTAAAGGCTTCTGAGTTTAAGTGGTTGATTCAAGAATATAAAAAACGAAAAAAACAAAATGGAGCGCAGGCTGTCACATTTGATCGATTTGCAGATGAATTTCTAAGAGAATTACTTGAAAAGATAAACGAAGCGAAAAAAATTCTGTCTATGTAAAACAAAATTTGTTATCTATAAGAAAATTTAAAGTGGTTTCATTGTGTCAAGAAGTCTTGCATTAGTTACTTGACCTGTTTTTTCCTGGAATTCTAAATCTACTGTGTATTTGAGATTGTTTTGCAAGAATCTAACCTGAACATCCCAACCTGTTCGTGGACCTTTCTCAGGCAAAGAAAACGTCTCACTAACTTTGAAGTCTGATACATCACCATATAGAGCCTGAATGACTCTTTTTGCTTCTCTTTCAATATCTTGTGATGTACTAATCTTTGTCATGGTTTTCATTTAGCTGATAATTATAAAAATATATTGAAAGCGTCTAGTGGTAAATTACCAATTGAAAGAATTTTGTTTCAGTTAATGTAAATATTAAAAAATTTCTGTCTTCAAATTTGAAATGTTTTTGCTGATCGGATCAGTAATGATAAATTTTAATAATTATTGAAGAGATGAATAGAGATTGAAATATCCTGATCTTCTTGGCCAAGATGTTGCACGTGTTGGAGTTCAGTCTACGCGTAAGTATAACCTTCTTGCAAGTAGAATGATCACAGATGTGATCAAAACTTCACTTGGTCCACGTGGTATGGATAAGATGTTTATCGATATACAGGGTGATGTTTACATAACAAAGCATGGAGGTGCATTCCTACGAAAAGTAGATCATGCACATCCTGCAGCAAAGGCAATTGTAGATGCGGCAAACTCTGTTGATAACCATGTAGGGGATGGTACTATTTCAGTCGCTGTTCTGATTGGGGCATTGTGTACAAAGGCAGAAGAACTGCTAAAAATGGGGATTCCGCCTGCGATAATCTCTTCTGGCTATCAAACAGCCTCAGATATTGCACTTGATGTACTTGCCTCGGTTGCTCAAAAAGCAAGCATCTCAGATAGAGAATTAATGATGCATCTTGTCCTAACATGCCTCAAGGGCAAGTCCATATCAGATATGACTGATGAAAAGACTGTTGCAAAACTAGTTGTTGATGCTGTTTGTACTATCACAGATTTTGATCATAACAAAATAGAGGTTGATGACATAAAAATTGAAGAAAAACTTGGCAATGCAACAGACATTCAGCTCATAGATGGAATTGTGATTGACAAAACAATTGATAATTATGCAATGCCAAAAATGATTATAGATGCAAAAATTCTTTTAACAAACGAGTTTCTTGAACCTGTTCGTACTAAGATAGACGATGAGATAGTAATCACGTCACCAGAGCAGATGAGTGTATTCGTAAAACGAGAGTCAGATACAGTCTTAGAAAAAGTTCAGAAGATAATTGATGCAGGAGTTAATGTTGTTATATCTAGAAGAGGAATTAACTCATTTGCCCAAGAGCGTCTTGCGAGATCTGGAATAATTTCTATCAAGCGTGCAACAGAAAATGATTTGTGGTGGCTTGAGAAAGCAGCTGGCGCAAAAATCTGTGATGATCTTGACAACATTTCTGAAAATGATCTTGGTTATGCAAAAAAAGTTTATGAAAAAACAGTAGGAGATGACAAGATGGTATTTGTTGATGGATGTAAGAATCCAAAAGCAATTACAATTTTGTTAAGAGCAAATTCTAAAAAATATCTTGAGGAGTTTCATAGAACAATCAAAAATGCATATTTTGTTTTGCGAAATTTCATCGAGAATCCACAAATAGTTGGTGGAGGAGGATCTACAGAAGCAATAATTGCACAAAAAGTAAGACAAAGTGCTTACATGGTTGAAGGAAAAGAACAAATTGTTATAGAAAAGTTTGCTGAAGCGCTAGAAGAAATTCCAATAACTCTTGCTAGAAATGTAGGCATGGATGTCATCAATACTATTACTGAACTTAGAGCAAAACACGCTCAATTTGCTAATGGCAATTACGAATGGTTTGGCATAGATTCATCTCAAAGAAAAGTATCTGAGGTTTTTTCAAAAAATGTGGTTGAAACCCTTGCTGTAAAAGAGCAGATAATCAAAACAGCGGTTGAAACTACCACTTCCTTGCTAAATGTAGATGATATTTTTATGAAAGATGAAATCGACAATACGCACTGCCATATCGATGGTACTGTTCATGCTCACCATGATGGTGGAAAATCACACAATCATTTTGAACAAGAAGGAATAGAACAGCGCCAAATGCACCACTACTACTAACGTAGACGAGTTATTTCTCCAATCTTGAAAGCAGAGCAGAGTACAGAAACGGAAGAATTGTTGTTGCCTCTGCATGTACTGTAGTTTGTTTTGCATTTTGTGTTACCTTTCCCCATGATATTGCCTCATCAACTAGTGCACCACTTGAACTTCCATCAAATTCTTGTGCAGTTGTTATGTATACTGCATAGTCCAAACCATCTCTA
>JACOWO010000240.1 GCA_016176745.1 Nitrosopumilales archaeon | reverse complement strand
ACTTTGGTAACACGTTCAGTCTAGATCTTGCAGATACTGCAATTATTGATATGATCGCAACTGCTAGAATCATGACTGCGATTGTGCCAAATTCTGGGATTACTGCACCATCAGCGATTTCTACTTGTGCTGAAGCACTATAGCCATTAATGCCGACTTGTTGAGCCGACACTGTGTAAAATCCATCTTGCTTCCACAACGCGCTGTTTGTCTGTATCGTTGTTGCAAAGTCACCATTTGCATTTGGTGTTACTTGATCAATAGTCACAATGTTTCCATTTGGTGCTTTCACAACTATAGTTACATCTGTATTAGTACGATCTGTGTGTCCTGAAATTGCAACTCTTATTCCACCTGCATCAACTTCCATTGTCAAACCGCGAAGAGCGGTTGGAGCAACGCCACCTGTTACAAGACCATCAAGTGATGACTGTGAAACAGAAGTTTCTGCAGTTGTACCTCCTGATATTTCTACTTGCACAGATAATGTGTACATTAATGCTGAGCTTTGCTGAGCTGTGATTTTATAAAATCCATCTTGCTTCCACAACGCGCTGTTTGTCTGTATTGTTGTTGCATAGTCACCATTTGCATTTGGTGTTACTTGATCAATAGTCACAATGTTTCCATTTGGAGATGTTACCACAATTGAAACTTCATTACTTGGATTTGCAGTATGACCACTTATTGAGATAGTATTAGAACCAGCATTTGCAGTTGCCATAAGTGTCATTCCCTGCTCTGCTGCAAACGCTTGATGTAAGAAAATCGGTGATAGTATGACAAGTAATGTTAACGAAACTATAGTTATTGATCCTTTATGAGACCTCATCTTGTTTGCGAATTAACAGCATGACTATTTATGTATTATTTTAAATGAAAAAAGTAGATGATTTTTAGTACTTCTAGATCTTGCAGATACTGCAATTATTGATATGATCGCAACTGCTAGAATCATGACTGCGATTGTGCCAAATTCTGGGACAACAAAGGTACCAATTATCTCAATTTCTTCGGCTCCTTGCTCAAACACTATTGCAAGTGTTCTATCCGTGTCTGTCTTTGTTTCATCAAAGTCTCTCTCCTCGCCGTCAACTAGTACAAAGAATGAATCATCTCCACCATCTGGTAATAGCGCATCAATTAACGCTCGTGGTAGGGTTATCGTCAGTTGACCATCGTTTGTTGCCTCGATTGCAATTATTAATGAATTAGCGGCAACATCAGGCGTTATACTTAGTACCTTTCCTCCAGTAATTGTGTAACTTAGAAGAAAGTCCGTACCATCTACGCCTATTGTTGTAGACGGCTTACCGCCACTTGAACCGCCAAACTCAAATGTTGTAGTAGCTGTAGATGTGTTTCCAGCCGTTAATCCATAGGATGCCTCAATCGTATATGTGCCTGCAGCCTTCCAAAGATTGCCTCCTGCGGCTATCTCTACACTGAATGTATTGTCAGAACCAATATCAATTTGATCAATCCTTACAATGTTTCCATTTGGTGCAATTACTCTTAGAGATACTGGAATAGATAATACCTCACCGACTTGTCCTGAAACCATCACAACCTCGCCATCTGAGTAAGAGCCCTTATCCGTGGCAACTGTGATGTCTGTACTTTGTGCAAAAGCTGGTATTGTCCCTATACTTGCAACTAAAATTGCAAATAAGGATAATGCCTTCAGATTACTCATCGTGAATATCGGAACAATTTGTACTATTTAAGTTTGTGATAAATAATCTTGACTAAAAACAAAAAACACTGGCAACCGCTAAATTAGATATATATTAACCTCTCGGTGACCTCATCGATAGTTTGTGTAGTCTATCTATCGGTTACAGCTGATGTTAT
>JACOWO010000096.1 GCA_016176745.1 Nitrosopumilales archaeon | reverse complement strand
AATTCAGATGTGTATCTTGGCATATAGGTATAAAAAACCCACCTTGATAAGCGGATGAGTGGATAGAATCAAAAGACTTGCGCTAGATCTTCTCAAAAACCACAAAGACAGATTTGGAACAGATTTTGCAGAAAACAAAAAAGCGTTAGAGCAAGTTTCTATAATCCGCTCCAAAGGCTTGAAAAATGAATTGGCAGGTTATATAACTAAATGTATCAAACGTGAGCTTGAAGAAATAGAAAGTGAAAAAGAGGAATTAAACCAAACTGTTGATGAAAAACAAAGTTTTGAAGCTATAGAAGCTAAACCAATCTCAGAAATTTCTACTTGATTTTACAAATAGAATAAGATTAATTTCAAGTTACAAATTAACAAAATCAAGTTGATTACAGTTAAACTGTTTGGTGGTGCAAAAAAGTCTTTTTCAACTGATCAAATCATCGTAAATCAAGACAGTCTTACAATTGGAGAGCTACTTGATTATTTAGCAAAAAATAAACCAAAAAATACGAATGAGCTTGATACAAACAATCTTCTTGTAGCTGTTAACGGGGTTGATTCTTCTATAATGGGTGGTTTTTCAGCCAAACTAAAGGCAAATGATATTGTTAGCATAATACCGATAATCCATGGCGGTTCGACTCGAACCAAGTTTCTAATAGATAATAAAACAATAGAGATCTTTGCAATAAAAAATCAGGGATCTAATATAGAATTTCTTGATAAATTAAGAGAAAAATTTCAAAATATTGTAATTCAAGGCATATCTTCAAATTTTATACTTAACCCTAGTCATGTAAAAAAAATAATTCTGTTATCACTTTATGCGCAGAAAAATAACATTTTGCTCTCAAAGAAACTTGAAACCGATATAATTATGAGGTTTGCAGGAACAAACCAAATCATTCAGGCAATAAAGATTGTAGGCGTAAAAAACAATCAAGATTTTGTAATCATTGCAATTGGCAAAAAGCTACTTTTAGACAAGCTATTCGATTACATAAAACCATTTTTGACAACGCTTCAAAAAAATAATCAACCATTTCTAAGAAAAAAATTCAATATCTCAAGTAAACACCTAGATGCGGCGTCATCAAAGACGCCATTAGAAGATTTACTAACAGAAAGAGCGGCTGTATTATTCAGATAGCCTGCGTTTTATTTTCTGCACACTGATAATGGAATCCTCTTTTACAACTGACACGCCACTTTTTTCTCCAAGGATTTCAACTAATAGTATCCAGTCTGGGTTTTCCATTGATACCTTATTTTGCAGGTCTTTTGCAATTTCGGATATAATTTCCTTTGAAGAAATGTCAGAGTTTCGTTTTTCTACAACTATCTTGAAGCTTTCATGCTCCTGAATCACACCTGTTAATTTTTTCATTTCAGATACAATTGCATCAATGTCTGTTGTTGAAATGCCCTGTATTGGAATTATTCTAAGCGAGTATCTTACTGACCATGGCTCATCATCAAGAATCTGCTTAATTTTTCTTATAATGGAATCATGTGCTATCGATGTTTTTACAGTAAGTATTCCTGACAAATCTGTAATTGTGACTTCAGGTGTTTTATCACCTAGTTTATCTAGAATATTTTTTATCTCATTTTTTGCATCTTCTTCAAAATTTCTTGAACATGTTACAATTAGATTCAAAACAGTTTCATAATCTCCGTTTCTGAGACAGCTCCTTTCCTATGGATTACTAATTTATCATCATCTACTTCAACAATGGTTGATTCACCAGAACCAGTTATTGTTCCGCCATCAACAAAAATGTCATATCCTGATATGTTATCAAAACAATCATCCGATTCTGTAAATGAGCTCATGCCTGAGACATTTGCACTTGTTCCAACAAGCAGCTTACATTCTTTTAAGAGTGCCAATGCACAGCTATTGTTTGGTACTCGTACGGCGATTTTGCTTTGAGCATTCATGGATTTTTTGATTTTTTCATCTTTTATTTCTAAAACCAATGTGACCTGGCCAGGCCAAAATTTTTCTGCGATTTTATTTGATTTTTCATCAAAAACAACGATATCTGAAAGAGCCTTTTTTGAATAAGCAAGAATTGGAAACAATTTAGACGATTCTCTTTTTTTAATTTTGTAAATTTTTTCGATGGCTTCAGAGTTGTAAGGATCACACCCAAGACCATAAACAGTATCTGTTGGAAAAACTATTACTCCGCCATTGCGGATAGACTTTACTGCTGTCTCTATGCCTTCTTTGTCACAAGAAACTTTCATGTACTTTATGTGCTACTATCTTGAATAATAATCAAATTACGGTAAAAGTCATGGCTGTAACTACAAAAACAATTACAATAAAATCAAAAGGCGAAAATGACATAATCGACATAACTCAAGAAGTTGCAGAAATTGTACAAGAATCAAAAATCCGAAACGGCAATGTAACATTGTTTGTTTCAGGTTCTACTGCATCGATAACTACAATAGAATATGAGCCAGGACTAGTCAAAGATTTCCCAAAAATGCTTGCAAGACTAGCTCCACAGGATATGGAATATGATCATGAAAAAATGTGGCATGATGGAAACGGTCATTCACATGTCAAAGCGTCGCTATTAGGACCGTCATTAACGATACCATTCAAGGACAATCAACTGTTGCTTGGAACTTGGCAACAAATTGTTTTTGTAGAGTTTGATACTAGAAGTAGAGCGCGAAATCTTGTAGTACAGATACTAGGCGAGTAAGAACAATTATTTTTATAACAAAAATTTCATTGCATTGTCATGTCTGCAGAACCAGATTTTGAAGATAATGGCTTTGAAGATGATTTTGATGATGAACTTGATGACTAGATAGTCAGACCAAAATTGTCTGCAAACCTACTAAATGTATGATACGCAACAAGAAACTCTCTTCCAGACTGGCTAATTTTGTATTTGCATGCACTTTTAGAATCAACCTGCTCTAAGAGTCCTTGCGATACAAGTGTGCCAAGTATCTTTGAAATTCTTACATGAGATATGTTTGCTTTTCTAATTAGATAAGTAACACTAGCACCAGTTTCATCAGGTGCATTATCTCTTGCAGTTGTGAGGATCTCTCCAACTATCTTCATATGTGTTCTATAGGGTGTCACGACTTTCATCTTATCCTTCCTTCGAATATGATTAGTTATAGGATATTTTTCAATATACTATTAAGATAAAAGAATTTGACAATGAAATTTGTCTTCTTTATGCCTAGGATCACGCATAAAATATCTATTCCTCAAACTTGTCAAATTTTATTTTAGTTAGCGGTACCTTGCTTACCGGTACAAACAGCAAAAGCAATCCTGCAATTTTGACCACGATTGATGCTGGATACAAAATAGTTTCTGGAAAAACAAACGAATACCATGCAAGAAACTCGCCTAGTGCAAGCAAGGCAAGCCCAAATGCTACAAAGAGCGTACCTTTCTTCCTTCCTTCAATATATGAAACCACTGTCTCAATTGCGCCATATACTAGCAAAATAAATGAAATTGATCTTATGATGTGCTCAATTGAAATAAAAGAAACTAGGAACAACGGAACATAGCCAACAGATCTAAAGTATCGAGATTTTGGAAAAAATGATTTTATTGTATGTGAAAATGCTATAAAGAAATAGCCAACTGTCTGAATCGCAATGCCTAGAGTTTGTACCCATCTTTGTATTTGGCCAGTCTTTAGGATGAAATCATCTACCATGTATCCTGACCATATTACAAAAAATCCAACGCTAATTGAAAAAAATGCAATTGCTAGTCTAAATAATGTGGGGCTTCCAGTGTTTTTGAATCCAATGTATGACATTATTCCAATTACCAGTCCCACTGCAAATCCTATCAAATTGAGGATATTTTCTAAAAGAAATACCAACTATGCGCACTAAGATTTAAAATTATTAAATCTTATAGGTTACTAAAAAAAGATTAACTATGTCAATTCAAACACAAAACAACGACTAGCCATTTACAAGTTAATGTTTTTTATGCGGTAAAGTTCAACTTTATCACTTGTTTTGAGACAAATCAGCGTTTTATTTTAACCTAAGATGTTTTCTTTTTTTTGTGTTTTTTATCTATTACGATACCAGCTATTATTGCTGCAATGCCTGGTATGGTAGAAGTTATTGAGATTATGATGGTTCCT
>JACOWO010000095.1 GCA_016176745.1 Nitrosopumilales archaeon | reverse complement strand
CGAATAAAAAAAATCCAGGTAAATGAGACGCCAACAAAAATTGCTACAAATATGTAGTTGAAAATATCAAAAAATATGCTCAAAAACTATCGTTCCACTTCTTGCTTTATACTTTCAAGAGCTTGGTCTGTTCCACTTTTGATGTGCTTTTTTACCATGCCAGTAAACATCCCCAATAGTCCTGATAGTTTTATGTCCCATGTCACTTCGACTTCAGTTGTATCTTCTATTGGAATTAGCTCTATTGTTTTTGTTCCCTCTATGATTCCTTTAGTAAATACTGCCTGAATCTTTTGTTTTGGCTCCAAAGTTACTTCCTGCATGCATTTTGAATCCTTAAACGCAATTGTTATCTCCCGTGTTATTTTATTTTCTTCCCTTGAGATGTTTTTGATTTCTTTTGTTCCTTTCCAAAACTTTGGCTCATTATCTAAATCAGAAACAGTGTTCCATACTTTATCGGTAGAAGCATTGATACGTATTGACGACTGAATTATTGTCATATAGACAATTTTTTGATGCTAAAATATTTACTTATGCAAATTTAACACATGCTCTTGGATGAATATCTTCGAGTAACAATATCAAAAAAAATTTCAGAAATACTGCCAATAATTCTTAAAAACGTCAAGGAAAAGCCATTTGATAAAACAACTTTAAACTATCAAAATTACGCTGATTTTCTATATGGGGAGATAATTGGTTTTTTGAATGGATATTTGGCAGGAATTGTGACTACGCTTTACGGCATAAATCTAGAGCCAGGCATTTTTGATGAAATACATCAAATTACTGAAAATTATGCACAGGAAATAAGAAACAATATTTCAAAAATGAATCTGTCATAGGTGTTTCTTGCGAAATTAATTTTAAATGGACAAATAAAGTGTTTTTATGTCAATAACATATGATGACTTTGCAAAATTGGATATTCGCATAGCCAAAATTATATCCATAGAAAAAATTTCAGGCAAAACAAAGATAGTAAAAGGGATAATTGATATTGGCTCTGAAAAACGTGATCTAATAATTGGTGGCGCCGAATTTTATCAGCCAGAAGATCTCATAGGAAAAACTGTTGTAGCCATTATTAATCTTGAAGCAAAAAAAATTGCAGGCATTGAATCAAATGCAATGCTTCTTGCAGCAGATCTAAATGACAAGCCATTTTGGCTTACAGTTACTGATGATGTACCGCTTGGAACAAAAATAAAATAATCTTACTCGTAAATCATCAAATTTTTTTCTTCTAAAAGCGCATGAAGATTATTAACAGATCTATAAACATCTGGTTCCTTTTTTGCACCAGTACAAACTAGCTTTCCTGATGAAAACAACAAGATTACTGTTTTTGGATCAAGCATTCTGTGTATCAGACCTGGGAATTGCTCAGGCTCATACATACTTCTTGGCAAAGTCCTTGCTGCTTGCTCAAGATGAATTTTGCCACCAAGATTAATCGACGCAACAATGTTTTGTATTTCTACAACTGCATCTTTTTTTACTTTAATTCCACCCTTTCTTAATCTCTGAACAACTGTCTGCACTGCCTTTCTTGACATCTCTTCTGATTTTGCACCAGTACAAACCATCTTACCTGATGTGAAAATTAGCGTAGCTGTTTTTGGACTCTTTAACCTAAAGACAAGGCCTGGGAATTGATCCGGATGATATTCGACATCAGGAAATGTACGTGTAATTTCATTTAGGTCCATCTTCTGGTCAACAGAAGCAGAGGCCACTACATTTTCAATGCTCACAACAGGTTTAGTTTGAGGCATATTCTCCAGCTTGTATCCATCGACTATAACAAAACCACTCACTAAATATTTACTATGCAGTACAATTTTTTGATATTCTATACTTGATCTACATTTGTTCGTGACAAACCATACTTGCAAGCTAGGGTAATAACGAATGATTTAATTTAGAAATTCCAACGGTTTGACTAATGGATTTTGCAAATTTTGATGTTGATCAAATTTTTGGTCTAGGTGATGACACAAATCCATTACTGTGGTTGATCTGGATTATACCTATTGTTATTTTCATGTTTTATGGCCAAAGAATACAATTACAGATAACATCAGGTGACATCAAAAAAAACATTGAAAAACTAAAACAACTAAAAGAGGACTCAAGAAAGGAGCTAATCGATTATATCAAAAAAGAGCTAAAACCAAAAACTGATCCAACTGAAAAGCTAGACCGGTTCATAAGTTATTTTACAATAATGCCTGTGGATATGGATCCAAATGGAATCATACCAAAGGTAAGACACATCATGCGCTCACGTGAGGAATATACTAGGTCGCAAGTAAAGGCAATCTTTTCTGACATTGATTTATTGGAGATAACCAAAGTACAAAACTTACTTGAGGTTGCTACAACACTTCAGCTTCTATACAAAATCGTAAACCATCTATTCCTTACCGCAAAAAAACAAAACAACTATCCCCTAATTTTGCCACTTCAAATGATGCTGCCATTTATTATGGAAGAGGCAGATGCACTAAAAGAAGCAATTCCTGCATTAAAACACGGACAGCCGATTGGTGATGGAATAGGTCCAATGGTTGTTGGGAAAATGATGCTTGGAACAGAAAAGCAAAAGGTTGCTTTTGAAACCGTTTGGAGCCAAACAGAACATGAGGGAAGAAAATTGTATTTGTTAAAGGCAGAGGGACCCTTGGCTACTGTTGGAAGACCAGGCGATGGTGTTGAGCATATTGTATCACAGTACAAGCCAGATGCAATCATCATGATTGACGCGGCAGTAAAGCTAGAAGGTGAAGACTCTGCTACCGTTGCTCAAGGGTTTGGTGCTGCAATTGGTGGAATCGGAACAGACAGATTTCAAATTGAAGAAATAGCAACAAAAAACAATATTCCGATTTTTGCAATTGTAATAAAACAATCAATAAAGGAGGCAATCGCTACCATGACAAAAGAAATTGCAGACAAGGCAGATGAAACAAGATCTCAACTTTACGAGATGATTGCAGAACATACAAAACCTGGGCAATCAATACTTGTTGTAGGAGTAGGAAACACACTGGGAGTTTCACAATAATGTTTTCAAAAAAAGAAGAAAAAATAACCTACACAGTTGAAAAGTGTATGTCCTGTAATACCATGGTAAAGCGAAAATTCAAAACAGGAGATTTTCTTTTCAAGGAAACAAGCGAATGTCAGTCTTGTAAAGGAAAAATTCTAATCGAAAAAATTTTTGCAGAGACTATAAAAGCGTAGTAATAGTTGCTCCGCTTTCTGTTGGAATAAAAGTATGTTCTGCCTGTGCTACTCTTTGGCCACTTGCTTCAACCAGTACGGGATATGCATGCACGACTTTTCTTTTGATTAACACATCAAGTAATTCTCTTGCCTTTTGCTCACTCCAATCCTTTACAATCCATCGCAACGCAAATGGGAGCATATTGAAATTTGTCCATATGTATTCAGCCAGCTTGTCTGCCTCATCGTTTTTGGTTTTTTTTCTAGAAACTAGGGCAAAAATATTTTTTGTCTTGTCATTTCTTACAAAACCTAACCCCTTGTTTGTAGTTACAAAGGGCTCGCAGGCGTAAGCTTCGCTATCAGATAAAGAAAAAGAGCCAATCGACCATACATTTGGGATTGATTTGCCAGCATGAATTGTATATTGGCCAAGCGAATGGCCACTTAGATTTATGATTGGCTTGCAGCCAAACTGCTTTACTCTATTTTCTATTGTCCTTCCAACATCACTTGCTTTGACGCCTGTCTTGATCATTGACATTGCACTTTTGAGCGCATCTTCTGCGGCTTGTACTAGAGTATCGTATTGAGGATCATAGCAAACCGTAACGGCTGTATCTGCTATGTAGCCATTTATTTGGACACCAAGATCTATTTTTACTAAGTCTGTATCTGAAATAATCTTTTGATCGTTTGGTTCTGCTGTATAGTGTGCAGCAATTTCATTTAAGCTTGCATTAACAGGAAATGCACACTTGCCACCACGCTTTACAATCTCGCTTTCAACGTCACTACAAATTTCAAAAAGCGATGTGCCAATCCAATTTTTTTTTCTTGCGTTTTCACGAACCTCTGCAGCTATTTTTCCAGCCGCAACATAGTCATCAATTTTCAACGGTTTGTTTGTTTTTGAATATTATTTAAAATCATCATCTGTGAAGCTTAAATTGGGGAGCAAAATCTGAGCTCACAA
>JACOWO010000094.1 GCA_016176745.1 Nitrosopumilales archaeon | reverse complement strand
TGATGATGGAACTCATATCTCTTGCAGATTTTTAGACAACAAAGGGTTTTGCAGCCTGCATCCAACAAGGCCTGGAGTTTGCTATCTTTACCCATTTTCTACGTGGCTTGTAAACGAGAATGGTACGGCACGTGTTCATGCAACATTCCAGTTTACAGGAGACTGTCCGGGATTTTATCTCGCAGAAACAATTGATCCTATGAAAGAAACTTTGAAAGAATATTCTGGACTAGTCTATGACTATAATATGAAATCAAACAGGACAGCTAGAGAAAACTTTGGCTATGTAACATTTAGCTAGGCCTTTGCAACCTTAACCAAATCACGCATATGAATTTCCATCCCAAACCTGTCCTCGTTTTTTTTCATATACCTGAAAATTGACATCAAATCAACAAACTGTTTTACAAAACTAAACTCGCCTTTCATCTTTGAGAGTACAAATTTCAGTACCTTGCTGTAAATTGCAAAATATGTCAGAACCTCTTTTCTGTATTTTTCGTTATTTCCTATATTTTTGATAAAAATATCTGCGCAAATCATGCTTGGGATTATTCCCTCGCCTAGCAGCGGATAAACGGTACCTATCGATTCTCCTACCCCGACTACTTTTCCATGATAAAATGGTTCACATCTATCTGGCGTAGCAAGTCTTATTGGCCTGCCAACAGTTTTCGTAATTTTACCGCCATGTTTTTTCAAAAATTCATCAGTCTCTTTAACATGGTTTTTTCTATAATCTCCTGCTCCAATATGGGCCAGATTTTTGCTTAATGGAAAATACCAAAAATAACCAGTTATGCCTCGAAACGGCTTGACATAAAAGTCATCCATAGGAACTTTATTTTCATATTCAATTTTGTATTGGTATGTGGGCAAGTAAAAATCATTGGATGGTTTTGGCAGATACATCCTATAGAATCCGGTTGCATCCACTATAAGATCAAAGTCTCTTTCCAAATCGCTTAGCTTTGGTGTAACGCCATAGTGTACTTTGCAACCTTTTATCATATCACGAATAATTCTAATTTTATCGTAGGTGCATAATCCTTTTAGTTTGATGTCAAACTTGTGTTCGTCGTTTATTTCTATATGCAGATTTTTTCCATCATGAATAATGTATTTTTCAAAATCGATATCTGCTTTTTTGCAAAGTTCCTGCATTTTGGATTTTGAAGAGCCCCATGCACAAATAGAATCATGATTTTCTTCAGTCATCCTCTCAAAGCCTACTACCTCGTGGTTTTCCTTGAGTCTGGCCATAAGGTAGGAACCTGCAACACCCATTCCGCAAACTGCAATCTTCATTTTAGATCAAAAAAACTTGTTGGCAAGTAAATAGATTTCTAACTGTACAGCTAAATTCCTTATAAGATAAAATGGAAAAAAATGGAAAACTTTTGAAAAAAACAAAAAGTTCGTCTTTTAACCGTTTACTTTAACGATCACTAAGCTCTGGTTTGAGCCAACAAATCCTAACTTTCGTCATAATCTAGTCACTGATCAAATTTATTCAGAAAACACGGAAATTTTATTCGGGAAGGGGGGGATTGCTTTTTTACTTTTAATCAATAAACTCACTCTGATTGTATATTCTACTCTATCAAAATAGCCGGCTTGAAAGGCCTTGCAGTCTTTGCCTTTCCTTTCGGATCATAAATTCCAGAATCCATCTCTGAAAACACTTGCACATCAACTCCAAAGTCAGTTCTGGCAAGACTAATCAATTCATTTGCAATCAATAACTTTTCATCAAACTTTTTTGTTTCAAGCCTAGTTTTTCTAATTTCAGCTGGTTCTGATAAAATATCCTTGATGGTCTTTTGAACAAATTCGGGGTTCTTTTTGATATCAGCTGTTTCTGAATTTGCAATCAAGTCTTTCATTATAGTACCCATGTTTGTCTCGCCTGCCATCACCTTTTCCAAAATTGCATGATATGCCTTTACTTTGAAGGCATCAGCTGTGTATATCGTGATTTTCTTTGGAGTAATTTTTGTAACCTTGAGAATGTTTGAAATGTCATCTGTGATTGATTTTAACAATTCTTCAGATTGTATAGCATTAGGATCAATTGCATCAGCTGAAACACTTGGCCAGCTAGTCTGAGAAACCAAATCCGAATTGCCAAGCTTTTCCCAAACCTCTTCAGCTATATGTGGTGCAAATGGAGATAACATTGCAATTCTAGCTGTGTTAATCTCATGCAAAACACCAGAATAATCGTCTCTTTTCTTTGCTCTAGCTCTTTTAAGATACCATTGAAGGTCTGATTCAAATGAAAATAATATTTCATGCAAAGCTTCACGCAGTCTCATTTTCTCGATACTTGCACTAACGTTTGATATCGCAGACTGGAGCTTGCTCTCAATCCACCTGTCTTCTGCCTGCAACTTGGCAGGTTTTACTGGTTTTAGCTTTGAGCATTCCTCTAGCAATGAAACAAGCTTGTTCTTTATTCCATTAACTGATTCGAGGTTAAAATCAGCATCCTGCAATAGCTCAGCTGATATAATTATCGCAAGCCTGATTGGATCTGCACCATAGTTACGAATTGCCTGCCTTAAAGGAATGATGTTTCCCATGCTCTTTGACATTTTTTTGCCATCCATCAAAACAGAACCATTCACAACTATCTCACGAGGCCAATTCTCTTCAGGAAATATCGCAACATGATTTAGGACAAAAAATGTCAAGTGGTTTGGAACCAAGTCACGCCCTGAATGCCGTGAATCAACCGGATAAAAATACGAAAACTCGGATCTTATCTCATCAACAATATTTTTTGGAATCCCAACTACCTTGGAGCCACCCTTGCCAAGAAAAACATCGTCAAAAAACTCCTTTGAAAGATTTTCAGCTGATATTTTCCCAGCATTTACAAATTTTGCAATGATATAGTACGCCATGTAAATTACAGAGTCTGACAAGCTTTCAACAATCCATTCCTTATCCCATGGCAGCTTTGTGCCAAGTCCATGCTGCCTTGCACACGCTCGCTCTCGCAACCATCCTATAACATAATTAAATTCAGAGCGAATCTCTTGCGGCAAAACATTCATTCTATCAAGGCACTTTGTAGCTTTTTCCTTCCATGCTTTGTCACCATAATTTAGAAACCATTGATTTGTTAGAATTTTAACAACACATTCAGCACCACATCTGCATCTAACTGGAGCATTGTTTAGCTCTAGTAAAACATCGCCATCTCTTGCACCAATTAGCCAATTTTTTATATCGTCTTTTACATCAGAAATTTTCTTACCAGCAAACTGTTCTGTATTTTCCTTTAGGATTCCACCGTAAAATTCTTTAGAATAAAGATCCTTTGTTGCTTCTTCTAATTTAGGATCATCCTGGTCTCGAATTTTGAATTTTTCACATACCTCTTTTGCAGGAACATCACCAAACTCTTCAGTTTTGATAATTGAAATTGGCTGAATTGATCTTAATTTATCTGCAAAATATGGAGTCCTATGAGCTAGATCCTTTAAGGCCTGATAATCAAATGGTGCATGAGCTGGAACTGACATTACAATACCAGTACCTGTTTGACTTTTGACAAAAGTTGCAGGAAAAATTGGAATAGTTCTATTAGTTTTTGGCACCTTTGCTTCTTTTCCTAATAGTTCAGAGCCTGCAATCTCGCCTATTTCTTCAATTTTCTTATCCAAAAATTCTAACTTTTTTGCGCACTCTGCACTTACAATCCATTTTTCACCATTTACTTTGATTTTTTTGTATACTGTTCCAGGATTGACCCAAAGATTTGTCACACCAAATAATGTCTCAGGACGTAAAGTAGCAGTTGGTATGATAAAATCCTCAAATTGAAATTTAATCAAGATATATTCTGTAAAGTCTGGCTCTACATCGCCAAGCGTATCATGTTGTGATACTGGATTTTGATCCTTCGGACACCATCCAACAGGATGAGATCCTTGTATTATCAGATTTTTTTCCTTTAGCGTATTAATTTGCCACTCGATAAACTTTTGATATCGCGTCTCCAATCAATAGAGTAACCCATCTCTATCAAGCCTGTCTTGATCTCTTCATGAAAATAATCTGCAATCTTTACTGGTTCAGAAAATGTTTTGATGTCTTTATCTGAAACATGATAGATGTTTTTTAGTCCATCAATGATTTCCTTGTCGCCAGCTTCAACTCTTTTTGCCATACCCAGAATCGGAGTTCCAGTATAGTGAAATCCCATCGGGAACAACACGTTGTATCCTTTCATGCGATAGTATCTTGCATGAACATCAGCTAGTGTGTACGTTCTACCATGTCCAATATGTTGTGGCGAGTTTGGATAAGGATAGGCTACCGTAATGAATTTTTTTTCTTTATCATTAGGATCTGATTCAAACTGTTTAGTATCAATCCACTTTTGTCTCCATTTTTTCTCAATCCCTAACCAATCTAATTCCATGTGATTACACTATTCCAAAACCATTGATTTTGCTTTGTTGATGGCCTCATCTTTTTTAGACTTGTCTGGTCCTCCACCTTGAGCAAATTTCTCAGACAAGTGAAGGTAAGGTAGATGAGATTTTTGTTTTTGGTGGAAA
>JACOWO010000093.1 GCA_016176745.1 Nitrosopumilales archaeon | reverse complement strand
TTGGTTTAGTGTAACTTTTCCATCATTTGTTCTAACATCAGTCTGCGATGATACATCAAAGCCTACTCCTGCGCTTGCAATATCAGAATATTTTAGATCAATTCCTCGCTCGTCAAGCAATCTCTGATTTATTAGAAGTTTTACGTTCTCACTGATTGTTTCAAGCGTATTTACAAAACTTGAATCAAACTGATTTGATTGAGAAATTTCCATACTGCCTGTAAAGGAACCAGAGCTGGCTTCGGTTTCTTTTAGTTCTAGTCTGTATTTTGCGTTGTTAATTGGTTCTGAGCTGATTTCTCCAAAAGAAAACAGATCAAACACTATTGGTTGTCTGTCTGTTTCACTTGCTATTCTTCCCGCTCCACTAGTATCTGATGTTGAATCAAAGTTTACAACCAAGAACACTGTCCCTGTCTTGCTTTTTATTGAGACTACATCTTCGTTGTCTATTTGTACTAGTCCTTTTGCACTTGAAATATCGCCTTTGTCTAGTACTGTGACACTAGAGCCACTCAGGCTTCCAAAAAATAATGTCATGGTTGTATCTGAAAAGTCGGCGATACCAAGTTGATTTTGAAATGATCTAAAATCGTAATTAATCCAGTTTGTTCCATCGGTATTTGATTCATCGTCATCAATTAACAAATCTTCAAGTGTGTCTGCAGTTATACCAAGGTTGATTGAAATTTTTTCAAAATCTGTTGTTGAGCTAACACTTCGTGTATCAATTAGTAAAATATCGGAATTTGTGTCATTTACTCTAAAAGTTATAGAAAATATTCCCGAAGAAGTAAGTGACGTGCCAGATGTTTCAAAAAATTTTACCTCAGATGTCTTTTCTAGTGTGAGCGGGTTTCCTATCTGGATTGAAGGAATAATTGCTGTGCTGTTATAAACATGGAAATCGTCTTTTTTCATTGAACTCAGGTTTTGATCAGGATCTACCAGAGTTACTGCAAACTTTTTGCCTGGAATTAAGGTAGAAAGTTGCATTGATTTAGATGCCTTTTCTCCAAGTGATACAGAAGCCGTAAAGGTGCCTGATACAATAGAGACGGATTGTGAATTGTATTCTATTATAGCGCTTTGGCCACGTGGTGCAGAACTTGAAATTTTAGTATTTGATTTAGCCTGATAATCAGAATTTACAAAAATTCCAGAATTTGGCTCGGTTTCAGCAAAGGTTACAATATTTGCGGTTCCATCAGAAAGTGTGCTTGATGGCTGAATCTGGTTTGTTTTTAGCTCAGCTATAGAGCCTAGGTTTAATGATAATTTACCATTTTTTTCAAATCCAAGGTTTGATAGATTAGATACAATGTTGATAAGGCCAGACCCCCCATTTGCTGCATTAGTGCCAGATTTTGTAAATGCGTGATAGTATGTTTTTTGTGTTGAACCGGCAGTAAATGTCCAAGTGTCTTCATCTGTAGGATCCTGATTTAGCTGCATATCATAGATTGTTGCAATTACGTCAGAATTTGTCGGATAGCTGGTTCTATCAAGATTTATTGAAATGTTTTCAATGTCATCATAGTGAAGTGTGACAGATTGTGTGCCTCCTGCCCGATTATACATTATTGTAACATCATTGCTAAATGAAAATAATTGTACCGCAGGCCAAATGTCTGCATCTATTCCTATTTGACCTACTGGAACATTAGAATTTTGATTTAGACTAGATGGATTTCGCACAACGTTGTTAATAGTTGAAGTTGGACTACCAGGAGTGCCTGTACATATACTAAATGATGATTTGCCATTTGTGGTACCGGATATACCGGTAGTAGTTGAGATTGCAATTCCGTCGGTGTTAGAAAAACTAACACCCAAGACAGAAGCATCGGTCTTTGGACCACAAAAAACACCAAAGTCGAATCCTTTTCCAACCACCCCACTGCTTGCTATATCATCTGCTTCCTGTGCCTTTTCTTTGTTAGCAAAATATGCATGCCAATTTCCATCTGATGCTTGCACCATTCGAAGTTTTTTGCCATTAAGTGTAACATCTGGTTCTCCTAGTGCGTCATCAAGTGTCCTAATGTTTGGATCTATAACTATAACTTCAATTACCATCGAACCTGCAAAGTGATTGTTAAAACGTGTATTTTCTGCAGAAACGTATAGGTTTTGATTATGTGAGGCTTCAACAGTACTTGGTAAGATCATCATTAAAACCAACAATGCAGAAATTCCTACAATTCTAAACAAGGCCTTACCAGTGAAAGAAGGTTTGTTTTATAACATAACTTTATCGCATAATTTGTCGTTTCTAGTTTGAGTTTGTTTTGATTTAATTTATTTTAACTATCGATGAGTCCAAATAGGGGCCTCTCAAATATAGTACAGCTTGAGCCGCATCTTTGATTATAACAAGATTTGTGATGGAATAAAAAATCTTGATCCTCTTATCAGATTTGCAGGCGTGATAAATCCTAGAGGAAGACTAGTAGCTGGAGGCATGAAGGAAGGAGTAAAACCGTTAGAAAGTGAAAAAGATGAGGAGATGTTGTTTATGGAGCTTGCGTTAAGAGTTAAAATGAGACAAGAATTTGATAAACAACTTGGCAAGGTAAAGTTTGCAATGTCATTACGAGAAAAAGTTCTTGCAATTAGTGTACCTATTGGAGATGATGTGCTTTATGTTGCAGCAGAGTCAAAAGCAGATTATAAGACACTGCCAGAAAAGATACTTGATATAATAAATAAATTCTAGAGAAAAATAGTAAAAGGTCATAAGTTTTGAATAACATCTAATTTGTGAAAATGTTACTTGAAGAGATCGCCTAGTTTAAAGCCTAAACCAGCCTTTTTTGCCTGATTTTTTTCCTTACCGTCAAGATAGTCATATGTAATTTCTTTTCCGCCATATCCTATCATCTGGGCTCCTTTAAGTTCACGTAATCGAAATTGTTTTCCATTTTCTAATCGAATAATCGCATCGTCACTAATATCAAAACCTGACCCCTCATCATAAAACCTAATTTTTCCTCCCCCTTTTAGCTCAAACTCTACGTTATAGTTTACCTTGCTTCCGTAAACTAGGATGTTTTTTCCTTTTATTTTGACATTATCTACAAGATTTATCACAACTATAGTTTCTGCATCAAGCCTTACAGTTTCTCGAATGTTTCCTGCAATTATTTTTCCTTTTGGGGCTTTTAGTTGAGTAAAGTGTTCTTTTAGAATATGCAGCCCAACTCTTCCTTGTGGATCTGGTAAAAGATCCTTAATTCCAGACACACTGCCCACTATGATATCGCCATTGTCTGCTGTAATTTTTGCCCCGTTTTCAATGTCGTACTTGTTTTCAATAGGATCTATTAGTTTGAAATTTCCATGTGTTACTCTGATGTGTGTCTTGTATTCCTCTTTGTCGCTAAAATATGGATTTGTTATACTTCCCCACATTATAATTGGTCCATCGTATCTTAGATGGCCTGCCCAGTACTTGCCTTTAATTGAAAGTGCCTTGTTTGCCTTTCTTTCAAACTCTAGCTCACCTAGTTCTTTTGAGCCAAATAGTCTGACACCTGTTGCGTCAACTCTGTTTAATGCAGCTGACCATTCTTCGGCAATCTTCATTTCTTTCGCAACATCTTTTGACAGTAAAAGATTTTTTCTTCTTTTTTCTTCTTCAGAATCGCCTGAATAAAATCGGCTTTTTTTGTATGTTTCTTCAAGTGAGTCAGGATATTTTTTGCCTTGCTTTAGGTCTTCAAATGCAAGTTTTATCCGCTTGAACTTTTCATCATCGCCTCCACGATCAGAGTGATGTTCTAAGGCAAGTTTTCTAAAAGCGCTTCGTATTTCTTTTTGTGATGCACCATCAGAAACACCCAATATATCGTAATTACTTTCTACCATCTGTATCCTTTCTTTGAGATGGTTTTTACAAATTTTTCTATATGAACACTGCTAAGTTTTGATGTTAATACATGAATGATAGGCGGGCCCGAAGGTTTGCTGCCCACCTGGTGACGCGGATTCCTTTCTCTTTACGACAACTTTTCCGTTTGGAAGATTTGCGAAGTACTCCCAACCATCCAGAAGGAGCGGTTCTGCTTCTTCTGATGTCACTACCATTTGCCTGACAATGTATTGCAGTCTGCCAGATTTCTGACAAACTCTTGCACCCTGTCAAGCTGCTCTGGTGTTAGTCTTTCCACGTTCTCTTTGACGTTTTCTTTCTTCTTCTCTATTGGATTTTCATCTTCTTTTTCCAAATCGAGAAGATACT
>JACOWO010000092.1 GCA_016176745.1 Nitrosopumilales archaeon | reverse complement strand
TCAATTGGTCTTGCAGCGCTTGCAATGATGTACGGCCTTGGAGTAATGTTTGGTGAATAAAATGCGCGAAAGCATAATCATGAAAGTACATTATGGAACTGCCTTAGGAGCAGTAGCTCTTGTGGCAGTACATATTTTATTCAGACTCACTCAAGGATTTTCCGAATCATTACAGTACGAAAGTGTTATTGCAAACTATGACTTTTTACCATACGCACTAGTGCTAGAATTAATTTTGGTTTTGATTTCAATCCATGGATTTAATGGTCTTAGAGTTATACTGCTTGAATTAAAACAGGGACGAGGATATGAAAAGGCTGTTACATATGGTTGCATTGCTGCAATGGTTGCTGTAATTGCATACGGTTCACGTACAATAATCATGGCAAGCTTGGGAATGACCTAAAAATGTCTACAACTACAAAACAATTCTCAGAGGAAGAATCGCAAACAACTGCCTCGCCATCAAAATCAATCATACTGAGGATATCAAGATCCAATCCACAAGCAGGTACCACAAAATCATTTATGGAATTTAAGGTTCCATATGAGAAATGGACTACTGTGTTAGATGCAATTTTAGAGGTAAAAAAACACCTTGATCACTCTGTTGGTGTAAGATATTCTTGTAGACAAGCATCGTGCGGTTCTTGTGGTATGGTAATCAATGGAAAGCCACGACTAGCCTGTTTTACCAAGATTACCGAGCTTAACTCCAGCGTCATTACAGTCGAGCCAATGAACAACTTTCCTATAATTCGAGATTTAGCAGTTGGTTTTGATAGAATGTTTGCAACTCACAAAAAATTAAAACCATATATCATAAGAGATGACTCTGAAATTACTACAAAAACAAAGGAATTTTTGCAAACACCAGAAGAAGTAGAAAAATACATCCAGTTTTCAAACTGTATAAAATGTGGTCTCTGCAATTCAGCCTGTCCTACAATGGCTACAGATTCATCATTTATCGGTCCACAAGCACTTGCCCAAGCATATCGCTATATCGCAGATTCAAGAGACAAGGGAAAAAATGAACGACTCAAAATAATTGACGAGCCTCATGGCATCTGGAGATGCCATTTTGCTGGGTCTTGTAGTGTAGTATGCCCAAAAGGTGTAGATCCTGCCATGGGAATACAACTGCTAAGAGGATATCTGTTAGGTTTTCGAAGTTAGGTTTTAGGTTTTTTTGGATTAGGACTGTTGTTTACCTGATTGTTGATTGCCTCTGCCATAAAATGATTTGACACATTGACTTTGACATCGTCAATACCGTCAATCTTCAACAGATAATCATGAACATCCTGACATATTTTGAATCCAAAAACTGCAGGACAAAATGGACTAGTCAAATGTAAATCCACTTTAACATTAGAGTTGTTGATGTCAACTTCATCAATTAACTCTAGCTCAGTAATTGATGTGTTGATTTCAGGATCTACAATCTTTGATAGCTCATCAAAAATTTGTACTCGTAGTTGTTTGATGTCTTGTGCCATTATGAAAAAAAGCGTCTATGCTATATATAACCATTCTAAACTTTATGATAATGTATCGGTCTCGACTAAAAAACAATCTTAACGAGATTACACTAGAGTACGTTTCATCGCTTTTTGATGATGCAGAGATTGCATTTTATGATATAGCTGGTACTCAAGCACATGTGATAATGCTTTACGAAAAAAAAATAATAACAAAAAGTGAGGCAAAAAAAATCCTTGTAGCGCTTGAAAAACTTAAAAAAGAAAAATTTGACAAAAAATCTGATGCAGAAGACATTCACGAACTAATAGAACAACATGTTATCAAAAAAATTGGAATGTCAAGCGGTGGCAAGATGCATACAGGTCGTTCTCGAAATGATCAAGTTTCACTTGATATACGAATGAAAATACGAGACGACATCAATCTTTTATGTCAATGTCTTTTGAATACGATTCAAACACTTGTTTCACTAGCACAAAAACATCAGAAAACAATAATGCCACTTTACACACATCTGCAGCAAGCTCAAGTTGGACTATTTTCGCATTATCTTCTATCATATACAGATGCCATGTTTAGGGATCTTGAGCGACTCTATGTGACATATGGACGAGTGAACGAATCTCCACTAGGCGCAGGACCAATTGGAGGAACTAGCATTCCAATTGATAGGCAGAGTACGGCAAAACTACTTGGCTTTAAAGGAATAGTAGAAAACTCAATTGATGCTACAAGTACACGAGACTATGTAATAGAATACGTTGCAGCAGTTGCCATTCTTATGACAAATCTTAGCCGACTTGCAGAAGACTTTGTTATATGGTCAACTTCAGAATTTGCCTTTATCGAACTACCAGACGAGTTTACATCCCCATCAAGTGTTATGCCTCAAAAGAAAAATCCTGACATTTTGGAGCTCACTAGGGGAAAAACAGGACAAGTAATTGGCAACCTTACAACCATTCTTTCAATAGTAAAGGGACTTCCATCTGGATATAATCGAGATTTACAGCAAATAAAGCCATCAATTTGGTCTTCATCTAGAATCGCAATCACTGCACTTATTGTCATAAAATCTATGTTGGAAAAGATAAACGTAGACAACCAAAATATGAAAAAAGCAATAGAAGGAGGATATCTTGTAGCACTAGATATTGCTGAAAGTCTAGTCAACAATGGAATGCCGTTTAGAACAGCTCACCAGATTGTAGGAAATCTGGTAAAAACTGCACACAACTCAAAAAAACCACTAGAAGAACTTTCTATAGATGAGATTAAAAGATCAACAAAAGGCATTGATCCAAAACAAGTCAAAAAAATCATAGATTCGACCTCGATTAGTTCATCACTTCAGAACAGAATCTCACAAGGATCATCTGGAATTAGTGAACAAAAGAGGATGATTCAGCATAGGATGGATAAAATCAACGCATACAAGACTGGAATAACAAAACGAGGCAATGAAGTAAAAACAGTGTTTTCAAATCTTACTCTGAAGGTAAAAAGTCTTACAAAATAGGCGGGTCTGGTGGGATTTGGACCCACGACAACCGGATTAAAAGTCCGGTGCGCTACCTGGCTGCGCCACAGACCCAACCTTGCAAATTTCTCAGGCGTGTATAATTTAGTCTTTTACAACAAATTTGAGATTACGAAACTTTTAAACTGGGACTTTTGTTTTTTTGATCTGCGCCCTTGTAGTATAGCCCGGTCTAGAATTCGGCCCTGTCACGGCTGAGACGCGTGTTCAAATCCCGCCGAGGGCGCCACTATTTCTTAATCTGAGATACAATCTCATCAAGAATTTTCTTATTTGTAGCAGCTATAAAGGACAACTTTGTTTCAAAACCAAGATCAGAATCAAGTGGTTTCAAATCAGGATCCAAAACAAATCCACCAGCCTCATTTACTAGCAAATAACCTGCAGCCATATCAGTAACTCTAATTTTTTCTCGAAGATCAATGTACACATCAATCAAACCGCGAGCAAACATCGCAAGCTCTAATGCATTTGCTCCAAGATGTCTTGTATGGTTACTACTTTTAAAAACCGGTTGCAACTTTTTTATTAGCTCAGGACTTGAACCTGAAACATTAACACCAATTATTTTGTATATGGGTGGTGATTTCTGCACGTAAATTCTTTTTTCATTCATAAAGGCGCCTTTTCCTTTTGTTGCCCAATACATATCCCCTGAATGTAAATCGGTTACAACCCCATCAGTTACAGAGCTTAGCTTGTTGTCTGTCGCAAACGCAAGTGAGCAGCAAAAAAATGGTATTCCCCTCACTGCATTTGCAGAACCATCAATTGCATCCATTATCACAAATCCCTTTGGATTATCTGATAACTCAACACGACCGCATTCCTCGCCTAAAACAACACATTGAAAATTGATTTTTTTTAAATAATCAAGAACAGCTTTTTCTGCAACAATATCTATTCTTCGTGAGATATCTCCACCAGCTCCCCTTCCAAAATCTCCTGCGGCATCTTCAGTACCTGCCAAGTTTTTTACACTTTGATACACTTGCTTTGAAGCTTCACGGAGAACCTCGATTACTTGCATAAAGCTACTCAAATTTTTAGACGAATCAATTTTTAGTAAAGATGCATTAATGGGAACAAAACCTGGAAAACAAATCATAAAACAAGGACTCTTCAAATCACAAGGATTCAAACAATTCAACCATTACAAGGAACAGGCAGAAAAACAATTTCCAGATTTTGCAAAACGTTTTACAACCGATCTTTTAAGCGAAATCAAAAACGATTCCTCGCCTGCCTTGACCCAGCAGAAATTTGCAGAAGAAATTGGCTCATCAGAGATTACTCTAGAATCATCACAAATCGCTCAAATCAAGTCAAAACTGGAAAATTTTGACGTCTTACATGACAGGGTTTTACGAATCCTAAACTCAAATTTTGTCAAAATGACACTGCCTGTTTTTAACGCACTCTATGACGCAGCCTCAAAACATTATGGCCATGATGATCCAAAATTACGCGAAAACATCATTGATGGCCATATCATAGCAATCGATCTTAGCGAACCAATGGACAGAATTGTTGACAGAGACGAAGACTTGGATTATCTTGATGATTACAAGCTAATGAATCCATACATCCTAAAACTTGCAAGAGAAAAAATCTCGCAAGGCGGAGAAGAAATACTTGAGGAATTTGAGCGAGGCTTTAAGGACGCAAGAATAGGACAATACCTTGACGTCAAGCTCAAGTCAAGACCAAACCAAATCACAGAAGAAAACATGAACGAGTGCTACAAAAAATATCGCGCCGTTATGGGAACTGCCGGAAGAAACATGGCACTAGGGAAAAATCCACTAGGTGAGATATTTTATCTTGGCATGGCAAGGGCAGCAGAATGTGTGGGATGTGGAAACGAAATCGAAGATTCTATCAAAAATAAATTCATTAAAATTCCGTCATGGCCGTTATACTATTCGTTACTTGCAGGCGATGTAAAGCGCGGCTTTGATTTTACGATGCAAAAAAGCGAACTTTATCTAAGCGACGCAAGGCTTGCACTGGAATTGCTGCCTGAAAACTTCTCGCATAAAAGCTTTTTAGAATTTCTGTTTCTTACAGTTGAGCACTATAACCAGTATTGGTATAATCGGCTTCAAAAAGAAAATCTGTGGAAAGAATTCTCAGCAAACCTTCCAAGTGTTTCAAAATGATGTGGTCAGAAAAATACCGTCCTCAATCTTTAATGGATATGATTGGAAATGAGGAGGCACGAGCAGCTTTTGTTGAATGGTTTGGAAAATGGAAAAAAGGAACAAAGCCACTTTTACTAGTTGGTCCGCCAGGGATAGGTAAAACAACGCTTGCAAACCTTGCCGCAAAACAGTTTGGATATGACATGATCAGTCTTAATGCAAGCGATGTTAGAAACAAGCAGCAAATCCAAGAAATTCTTAGTCCCGTTCTTGGAAATGCAAGCTTGCTTGGTAGTCCTATGATATTTGTTGATGAGGTAGACGGTGTTCATGGCAGAGCAGACTTTGGTGGAGTTGAGGCACTGCTTGATATTCTAAAAGAGCCAACAATTCCAATAATTCTTGCAGCAAACTCTGAGTCATCAGACAAAATGAAAAGTATCAAAAAGGCAACAAAAACAATCTATCTAAAACCACTTCCGCCTCGACTTATGCAACTACATCTTGAAAGAATTTTGCAAAAAGAGGACGCAAGGATGAGTCCTGGCTCGCTAGCCAAACTAGTAATGGAATCAAGAGGCGATATACGTTCCATGATAAATTCAGCTCAGGCACTTGTGACCGGCTTTGAACCTCAAAGCGAAAAGTCATTTGAGATTTTAGACATTGAAGAAGGAGTAAACTCATTTTTTAAGGCAAATTCTTTGGCCGAAGCTCGTCTAGTACTTTATTCACTAAGAATTGATCCAAGAGAAAAAATTAATGCGTTCTACTCTAGCATTATCTCAAGTGGCATTTCGCAAGATCAAATGCAGCAAATGCTTCAAGTCATGTCAGAAGCTGATCTCTTGTATGGTAGAATAA
>JACOWO010000091.1 GCA_016176745.1 Nitrosopumilales archaeon | reverse complement strand
AGCAGCTGAAACAGAGATCGTTTCCTTTAAGAGATCAAATGATTCTTCGATTTTGTCATTTATCAGTTTTTGATCAGGTACAGGCCAAGACTCTAGCAACACGCTCTGCATTTTTTTAAATGTACAAAGATACAGATACTCACTTGTAAATGGACTAAAAGGATGCATCAAGACATCTAGTGTTCTAAGCACTGACGATAGTACTGCATAAATTGCAAACCTTCTATCCTTTTTTGATTCGTCTTCTTCCCAAAGCTCGCCTCTAGTTATTGGAATGTAAATTTGGCTAAGTGAATTTATAATAAAATCATCTAGTGCCCTTGATCCGATGGTGCAAGCAACTTTTGGTCTTTTGCCCATTTGATGGTAGATTTTGATGAATCAAACTTGTCATAATCGCTATTTTGCTTAAAGTAAAGATGTAGGTGATACAAGGTACTTAGAACCTGATATGGCCTTGACATTAGCTCATCAGTATCAAAATTAAGTGGCTCTATTGGGCTTGATTTCCACATAAAGTAAAATCGAATCAAATCTACAGGGTATTTTTCCAAAAGTTGTGACGCATCAATTACATTGCCAAGACTTTTGCTCATCTTGTTTCCATTTTTGTCTAAAACATGGCCTTGAAACAGAAATGATCTAAACGGAGATACTGGTTTATTGTTTAAGATCACATTTTCAATTAAAAGTGTATATGCCCATCCACGTGTCTGATCAATTCCTTCTGTCAAAAATGGTGCAGGGATACTTTTTTTGTATTCATCATCAGTCAAAGATGAATATGGTGCAGAACCGCTGTTATGCCATGTGTCTAAAACAAACTCTTCTCTTTGCATTCTAGACTTGCATTTTTTGCAATTAATCACTATCCTATCAATCCAAGGCCTGTGCAGCTCAAAGTTTTGACCATCGGGAAGCTCAGACGCTGCCTTGACAATTTCTTTTCTTGAAAACAGTAATTCAGTATGCCAACAGTTTTTACAATTCCAAATTGGAAGTGGGCATCCCCAGAATCTTTCACGTGAAATACACCATGGATGTTTTTCTTTTATTATCTCCAAGAATCTGTTTTTTGGCTGATCAAAAAAGTATTCTACTGCCTCTGCTGCCTTTATTGCCTTGTCGCCTAGCCTGTCAAGCATGTAAAAATACTCTCTTCTTGCAAGCCACACAATTTTGTGATGGGAACGCCAGCACAATGGATACTTGTGCTTTATCTTGCCCAGTCTGACAAGTGCATTTTTTTCACGAAGCGCTTGAGTGATTTTTTCATCAGCATCCCTTACAAATAATCCTGCATAGGTACCTGCATCTTGTGTGAACTTGACTTCGTCATTTATTGGATTAAAAATAGCAACCTTTCGTTTTGTAGCAATATTATAGTCTTCTTCGCCATTTGCTGGAGACAAATGAACTATACCGCTTCCAGTATTTACATCGACAAACTCTTCTGAAACTGCGATATGATAGTTTGATTTTTTTGCAAGCTCTAAAAGGCCAGGGATTTGGTCTAATAATGGATGTACGTATTTTTTGCCATCAAAGTCTTTTCCTTTGGATGATTTTAATACGCTATAGTTCTCAACCCTGGCTTCTTTCATAAATTCATCTAGCCGTGTTTTTCCAACAATCCACGTTTCGCCATTTACTTTGGCATACACATAATCTTCTTTCGGATTAAAACCCACCATTGCATCAGTAACTAGAGTAAATGGCATTGTTGTCCAAACAATCAAAAACGAATCTTCGTCTTGCAGTTTTACCTTATAGTATAGTGATGGGTCAGTTACCTCTTCATAACCCTGATTTACCTCTGCATGACTAAGCGATGTCTGACAGCTAGGACAGTATGCAACTACGCGATATCCTTCTGTGAGGATTTTGTTTTCATGTGCTTTTTTTAGAAACTGCCATTCACGTTCAATAAATTCATCTTTGTATGTCCAGTATGCATTTTCTTGATTAAACGACATGCCAAGCTGTCTATCAACTGATATCCACTTTTCATGATACTTGTGAACAATTTTCTTACATTCACTAACTAGTTTTTCAATTCCTGCATCATCTGTGATTTCTGATTTTCCTTTTGTCATGCCAAGCTCTTTTTCTGCCTGTAGCTCTACTGGCAGCCCCTGAGTGTCCCATCCTGCATTGAAAATAATTTTAAATCCGCGTAGTGTATTGAATCTGTACCAAAGATCTTTAAAGACACGTCCTCTTAGGTGACCAGCATGTGGTTCACCATTCATGGTTGGCGGACCTTCAATGAATGTAATTTTTTGATTCTTGTTTTCTGAATCAAAAATTAATTTTTGCACTGGAATGCTAGTAAGATATGATCTTACACTGTCTTCTATTTTTTTTGGCTCAAACTCTTTGGCTAGCTCCATTTTCTAAAATCACTTCAGTCTTCAAACTTGGATTATATATTAGACTCTAAAAGATGTGGTGTTGGTAAATGTTTTAGTGGTAGGCTCTGGTGGGCGAGAGCACGTACTTGGATGGAAGCTATCACAAAGCCCCAAAGTAGACAAAGTCTATTACGCTCCTGGAAACGGTGGGACAGAAAATAACATTCCTATAGCAGCAGACAAAATAGATGAACTTGCTAATTTTGCTTTAAAAAATGACTGTTTTACAGTAGTTGGCCCTGAAGCCCCCCTTGCAATGGGAATAGTTGATGAATTTAGCAAGAAAAATCTAAAGGTTTTTGGTCCAACCAAAGCCGCAGCACAACTTGAATCAAGCAAAATCTGGGCAAAAGATTTTATGAAAAAATACGGAATTCCTACAGCACCATTTGAGGTATTTGATGAGCCAAAAAAAGCAATCGAGTACGCAAAATCATCAAAACACAATCTAGTTGTAAAAGCAGATGGTCTTGCAGCAGGAAAAGGAGTAATTGTTTGCAACAGCCATGAAGAGGTAGCTTCTGCAATAGAGGCAATGCTTGTAAAAAAAACATTTGGTGATGCAGGAAACAAAATCATACTTGAAGCGCGAATTGATGGAATTGAAGCCTCTTACATTGCACTATCTGATGGAAACATTGCAATCCCTATGGCAACAAGCCAAGATCATAAAAGAATCTATGATGGTGATAAAGGTCCAAACACTGGAGGAATGGGTGCATATTCGCCAACACTGGTAATAACTGAGAAATTGGCAGAAAAAATTCAAAAAAATATTATTGAAAAAACAATTTTGGGAATGAAAAAAGAAGGAATTACATTTTGTGGATTTTTGTATGCAGGAGTTATGATAAAAGACGACGAACCATATGCTTTAGAATTTAATGCAAGAATGGGTGATCCTGAATGTCAGCCAATAACTATGCGAATGGATTTTGATTTGTATGATTATCTTGTTGCAAGTGCAAATGGAAATTTGTCTTCTTTGCCTAAGCCTTTATGGAAAAAACAAAGCGCTGTTTGTATTGTAATGGCATCAAAAGGATATCCTGAGGCATATCCAAAAGGCGAGGAAATTACAGGCCTTGATTTGAAGCAAAAGGATGCATTTGTTTTTCATGCAGGAACAAAAAAAGAAGGAAACAAAATTTTAACAAATGGGGGCCGGGTGCTTGGAGTCACAGCGCTTGGGGACACGTTATCTAGTGCAATATCAAATGCATATTCTGCAGCTGAAAAGATTCACTGGCAAAGCAAGTATTACAGAAAAGACATTGGGAAAAAGGGCCTAGCCTTCCTTTGATGCATTAATACAATCGTTTTCTGTAACTATCCAGTTTACTTTGACATCGTTTTCGGCCTGAGGAATATGCCTTACAATCTGCTTTGCGTACGTTAGTGCAATTGTCTTTGCGCCAGTTTTTTTTAAAAATCTGTCATAATAGCCAAAACCATAGCCTAAACGTACACCACTTCGTGTAACTCCAACTGTTGGAACAAGTACTACATCAATGTCTTCAACAACACTGCACCAGTCTTTAGGCTCCATTATGCCAAAGCCTGCTTTTTCTAGATTGCCAAAGTCTGTTACTTTTCTAAATTCCAAGTCTTCGCCTTTTACCTTTGGCAGTGCCAATGTTTTGCCCTCAGAAAGTATTTCCTGCATTATTTCCTGAGTTTTTACCTCGCTTCCAATTGGATAATAGCTTGCAATACTTTTTGCATCTCTGAAAACATCTAGCCTTCTTAGATTTTTTTGAATATGCTTGCTTGCTATTTTTATAAGATCAAATGATATTGCATCTCTATTTTCAAGCAAAAACTTTCGAAGATTTGCCTTTTCTTTGTTATTTTCCAAGTCCTTTACTCAAAGATGCAGCAGTTACAGTGTTTTTTAATACAATATCTGCAGTCTTTGTAAACTCGGCAAGATTTTTTGTCTTTGAATGACACGTAGTAACCGTTGCATTTTTTTCTAAAAGCAAATGATACAGTGGTTTTCCAATGAGGTTACTTCGATTTATCATGACTACATTTTTTCCTGCAAGATCAATTTTGTAATAATCAAATAGCTCCATTATGCCAGACGGCGTGCATGCCTTTAGTGCAGCTTTTCCCATAGCTAAAAGCCCTGCATTGTATGGTGTAAGACCATCAACATCTTTTATTGGTGAAATCCTAGATATTGCCTCAAACTCGTTTATCTGATCTGGCAATGGTAGCTGTACCAATATTCCATGAACTGACCTGTCATTGCTAAGTGAATCAACTAGATCATTTAGCTCTCTCTGAGAAATCGAAGATGATATGTGATGGTCCTTTGTTACAATTCCAACTTCTGTGCATGCCTTTTGCTTGTTTTTTACATAGGTAGCAGAGGCTTGGTTGTCACCAACAAGTACAGTTGCAAGACAAGGATTGATTCCTTGTGATTTTAGCTCATCTACTGCCTTTTTTACACGCTCTTTTACAACTCGTGCCACTTCAAGACCATCAATTTTTGTGCCTGTCAATGTGTCTGTTCGATATTTTTGCTATTTAATCCTTGGAATTTATGAAATTTTAAAATGGATTAGGCATCAAAGCAGATTGTGAAATTTGAATTTGATACTAGAAAATACATAGATGAGCTTCAAAAAAGTAGCAATTACTTTCATACATTTATCAATAAAGATACTCTTGCAGCTGGCGTCTTGGTGTTACAGCCAGGAGAAAAAGACACACAGGCGCCTCATGATTCAGATGAGCTGTATTATGTAATTCGTGGCAACGGATATTTGAAAATAGATAAAAAAGACTATGCCATAGAAGAGGGAAAAACATTTTTTGTTCCAAAAAATACAGAACACTATTTTTTTGGAAACACAAAAGAGCTTGTAGTGATTTATTTTTTTGGTGGGCCAGACTCAGCCTAGTTTTGTTCTTTTTCCAACAACTTTGAGCTTTCCAAGTGCAAAAAGCCTTACAGCTTCTGGATAAATTTTGTGCTCTTGTGCTAAAATTCGCTTTGAGAGACTTTGTTCTGTATCGTCGTCTTTTACATTCACAATTGATTGCAAAATTATTGGGCCATGGTCTACTTTCTCATCTGCAAAGTGAACTGTACAGCCAGAATACTTTGCACCTCCTTCTAGTGCCTGTTTCTGTGCATGTAGTCCTGGATATGCAGGTAATAGTGCTGGATGTATGTTCATGATTCGATTCTTGTATTTTCTAATAAACTCTGGACTGATAATTCTCATAAATCCTGCAAGACATACAAGGCCATTTTCTGGAGTAACACCATATTTTTCTAAAACTTTGATTATTTTTTTATCATATTCTGCTCTATCGCCTTTAAAATCCTGACTATCAACAACTTCGGTTTTTACTCCAAGCTTTTTTGCTATCCTGAGGCCCTTTGCATCAGGCTTGTTTGAGATAACAACTGCTGGATTTGCAGGAATCTTTTTTTTTCTGATCGTCTTGAGAATGGCTTCCATATTACTACCGCGCCCTGAGATCAAAATTGCAAGATTTAGCAAGTAGTCAAAACTAGACTAAAGCTGCAATTTATATCAAATCTCACGTTTGTTTTTGTGTTTGGCACACAAAATAAAGATGACAAAAAACGGCATTGTATGCAAGACAAATAATACAACTGTACTTTTAGATCCAAAAATCCCACTTGAAGGGTGCGTAAACTTTGTCTCACATGCGCACTCTGATCATCTGCCAATGCAAAATGGTGTGCCTACCTTGGCTTCAATTGAGACTAGCAGGATTGCAAAGCTGCGTGGCTGCAAGATGGATTCTGTTGACAGATTGGAGAATTTTTCGCTCTTAGACAGCGGACACATTTTAGGTGCACGTGGATTATCATTTGATGATATTTTTTACACAGGTGATATTTGCACAAGAAGCAGAGGATTTCTTTCTGGTGCA
>JACOWO010000090.1 GCA_016176745.1 Nitrosopumilales archaeon | reverse complement strand
CCCTCAAATAAAGATTAATCGAACTTTAAACAACCAAATAAATAATACAAAACTTGCAGTGTCTTGTCCATGCTAAAGTTCCAAAACAAAGTCGTACTAGTTACTGGCAGTGGAACAGGAATTGGCCAAGCTATTGCAAAAAAATTTGCAGAACATGGTGCAAGTATTATTGTACTAGGCAGAAGAAAGGAGCCACTTGAGCAAACAGCAAAGATTCTTGAAGAAATTTTCAATAAAGTACAAAGCAAGGCATTTGTAAAAATTTTTCCAGGCGTAGATGTAAGCGATAAGCAACTAATTACAGAAATGTTTGAATCTTTGAAAAAATCAAATATCAATTTAGATATTATTGTAAACAATGCAGGAGTATCAGGACCTGTAACATGTTTTCCAAATTCACCACTTGATGAGTTCAAAAGTACTGTTGCAATCCATCTTACCGGCACATTTTGGACCTCGTCACAAGCCCTACGTGTCATGAAGGCTGGCTCTAAAATAATTACAATTTCAACATTCTTTGCAGAGGAGCGTCCACTTGAGCAGCGTCCTTACAGATTTCGTAGCCCCTATACTGCATCTCAAGGTGCAAAAAATAGACTTGCAGAAGCAATGTCTTGGGAATTAACAGACAAGGGAATAATCTCTATTGCTACAAATCCGGGCCCTGTTCACTCTGATAGAATTTACAAAACAGTTTATCCAAAAGCTGCTTCTGAATTTATGCGCGTAAGTGGTTTTGAGGATCTTACTCCATTTGAAGTAGAAAAGGCAAACAAGGAAATTGTTCCATTATTAGGTGAAAATGAAAGTATTGTAAAAAAAGGAATTTCACAGGCAGCCTCTAACTTGGCTAAGACAAAACCGGGGGCAGATAGTAAAAAGCTTGAAGATACACTAGCAAAGCTTCTTTCAAAAATCCAATCTATTGCCGAAAAGATTCAGAAAAACACAGCAAAGATGATTGCAGACGAGCAGTTCCTATCGCAAGAACAAGTTGCAGAGACAGTTCTTGCATTATCAGATGATATCTTGGCAAAAATTCTAAATGGCAAGGTAATTCCAGGCGACAGAGTATTTTATCCAGTAAGACCGCACATTGCCACTACAACACCAGATGTTACACAACCAGATTTTAGCTCAAAGGTTTTTGTTTTTACAATTGATGCAACAGACAAGACAGATTCTGATAGAGTAGAATATATCTCAGAACATATTGTAAAAAATGGCGGAAAGGTTGTTTGCCTAATTTCTAAAAATTCACCAAAGGAATGTCAGGATTCTATTCAAGCAAAGTTTCATTCACATGTAATTGATTTGAAAAATCCAGCAGAAATTGAAAGATTCCTAAACACAGCAAAGGGAATGGGAATACTTGATATGGTAATACACGTGGCAGGAAAGGTTCCTGACTTTGCAAAAATACTAGAGCTTTCAAGATCAGAGTGGGACAATCTAGTTGACAAGTTCATAAACACACCTGCTACAGTAATTCAAAAAGCATTTGAGATTTTTGTGCCAGGTGGAGCAAAGGACCCACGCCTCTTTAAAGGAAAGGCAGGAACTGTTGTAGTTATTGGCCCTGATCTACCTGTAGGAGACAAAATTTCTGGTGCAGAAAGGGCAAAAGTTGAGGTATTTCGTGGCGCTCTAAGGCCGTTTACAACTACAATAAATCAGGAACTAAGTGATGTGCTAAATTCTAAGGTTAGATCGTTTCTGATATTGCCTGGCACCATAGATGGAAAAAAACCAGACAATGAAAAAATTTGTCAGGCCATAAACTACTTTATCTCAGATAATGCACCTTCCTTATCTGAAGTAATATTTTGCACCGATGAGGTGCGTTAGGCACGAAAAAGTTTTCTGAACTAAAGGTAGGCGAGGAATTTTTTTCTACATGTACAATCTCAAAAAAAGAACTTGAATCATATCTTGCCTTTGCGAGAATAAAAAACGTCATATTTGATTTGGGTTCAAATGGCAGTTCACTTGTTTCAGGAAGAGCAATTTTAGCAAGAATGGAAGGCGAGTTTACAAGACTAAGTCAGATTTATGGAAATGCGATTTTATTTTATGGGACAGATGGCGACAAAGACTGGGATCATAGAAGTACGCGGTTTCTAAAACCACTATATACAGATCAGGTGCTAAAGATCAAATTCACACTTGCAGATAAAACAGACACTGATAGTGACTATGGCATGATAGCTGTAAACTGTGAAGGAAAAACTGAAGACGGTGAGCTGGTTGTAGTATCAAAAAGAAATCTTTACCGAATTAAAAAGGAGCCTCCAAGGAATCAATAAAGGACATGATTCTTACAAAACAAGATCTAATTGAAATAAACAAAGGAATTTTGCAAGAGTGGATTGAAAAAAATCCAGCCGACTATGAAGGCGTGGCAGCTAATGACAAGGCTCTTGAGGACATATTGAAAGCCGTAGATGAGCAAGACTCTGTCATTTTGAAGGCAGCCAACCTTATGGCCAGAATAGCGTGGCTTCAACCATTTGCAGGTGGCAACAAGAGAACAGGTATTATTAGTGCAGATACGTTGTTGAGAATGTCAGGATATAGATTAGTAGTTGAGGACGAGAACGATATTGAATATTTAAGAAAACTTCTCTTCGAGGTTCAAGAAGAAAGGTCTACTCTAAATCCTGAAACACTAGCTAAAATAGTCTTATATGTTACAAAGAGGATAAGGAAGCTATGAGTCAACAACAAACATTACAGCTAGCAAAAAATAGTATGAAGGACAATAGGAAATTACTTGCTGCATTAGGTAGTGAAAACACTGTAAAAATTTCACATCACCCTGAAGAAGATATAATTACAAAGTTGTTGGCTTTGTTACCAAAATCAGATCTTGGTAAGGCTGCATTAGTTGGCGTAGTTGCTATACTTGCTTATGAATTTCTAAAATCAAGAGAGTAGAGTTCAAAGCCGTATTGAATTTGTGTAGTTCAAACTCTAGATTGTTAGATTCAGTATCATCATGACGATAAGCCATTTATTTGGTTGTTGGTAGCGTCAAAGAAGAGCTTTATTGATGCGGCTATCATAGCAATCGATACAAGTATCTTTAGTTTCTTTTCCTTTATGTCAACTGACAGTCGTGCACCAACAAATCCACCAGCAAATGCACCAGCTGCTAAAAGTAGTGCCTGAAAAAAGTCAGAGTGTCCTAGGACAGAGTGTGCTGCAAGGCCTGCAGCTGATGCAAACAACAAGATAAACTGAGATGTTGGAGCGGCCTCCTTCATTGAAAGAACTTGCACCGATTGCAAACAACATTACCCGTTTTGATTGGTTACGTTGCTTTGATTCGATCTTTCTGTTTATGAAAATGTAAATTGCAGATATTATCAAGACAAGACCAAAAAGAATTTTGAATAATGATGGCGTAATTTCTGAGGAAATGTATGCGCCTAGTATAGTACCAAGGATTGATAATAGACCTAGCTTTAATCCAATAGAAAATTCAATTCTCTTTTGTCTTGTGTAAGATATGGTTGATGCTGTTGCGTTGCTAAACGCTGCAAACAAACTAGTGCTTGCAGCCAAAGTAGGTGAATATCCAAAAAATGTCAAAACAGGAACAACTATTATTCCACCGCCAAGGCCCAAAATAGAACCTAGCATTCCTGTATCTTGTTATGAGAAGCTCCCACAGATAGCCTTGAGTGTTTGTGGTAAGCTCAATTTGCATTGATTTTCCCTCTATGCTAATTTGATTTGATTGGCTATGTGGCTTTACATCACCAGTATGAAACTGATACAACCCATCAATCAAACTAGCTATAGTCTCAAATCCTCCAGGTTTTTTCTCCGCCCAACAGTTGCAAACAAGAGTTTCTGTCGCTGTAGAAAATACAGTCTTTACAGAATCAAGCTGGCTCATCAGTGGGTCTACCTGTACTAGTATGATGACTAGCCTTGGAAAACTAGGCGAGCCAATCATGTGGATGTTTCCAAGAAATGCCCCATCAGAGTCACGGAGCTCAGTAGATGTACAATATTCTACAAGACTTTGTTTTTCTTTATCCTTGAAAAATGTACAGTATTTGTCAATGTCAGTTTTTTCTTTTAGCCTGACAGGGGACGACATTGAAATACCTTCTGCAGCAAGTGCTTCCTTGAGTTTTGCGTTTGCATCCGTGTAAGTAAAATTAAGTACGTCTGACATGTTATCTAGAAAAGTCTCATCAGTTTGTGTTACCGTTACTGTAGAACTTGTTGGAGTTAAGAAGTATGCAGCTACTGCAATTGATATTGCGGCAGCTCCGCCGATTCCACCAAAAAGATAAGACTTTTTCATTTGCTTAATTTTTTACAAGCATACATAAGCCTTTGCAAGAATTTAGATCGAAATTATTTCAAGCTTGGAGTTTTCATTTATGTTAAACTTGTCAACAAAACCTGTGGTTACTTCTAAGACATATTGAGCGGGCTTGTCATTTCCATTTTGTACTGTACAAGCTACAGTCTCTAATGCAGATTTGCATGGCAAAACATCTTTTTCAATATGAACTACATTTCCGCTTGAATCAAACCAGATCAAATCAAGCGCAAACTGCATGTTAAGCATCCACATCGAACGTACTGCCGAATCCTCAAAGACAAATAACATGCCTTGATTGTATGGAAGCATTTCTTGAAACATCAGACCGCGAGCTCGTCTTGGATCCGTATCAGCAATCTGTATCTCCAATACAATGTCATCTACTTTGATTATACCGATAGGAAACTCTGCGGATTGTAGCTTTACATCTTTTGGTATCGTCATAATACCTACAATACCAATTACAAATGCCGCAATAGCTATAGGAATTAGAACCTGTTTTCGTGATGCCACAAGTTAATGATGTTTTAATCCGTTTAAAAACTAAGATTAGAAAGTGGCTTCTTTAAAGTCCTTAATTGTTGTGACCATGTTTTTTGTTTCATGGCCAATGTCTGAAATGGTTGCGCCATTGTATACTCTTTCAAGATATTTTCCTGCAAGGATCATTGGCGCGCCAATCGCATTTGTAATTCCAATTGGTTCAGGTATCCAAAATATGATAAATCCAATTTTTGTTATTTTACGCCCAGGATCAGGTGCCTTTATTAGAGCTCGAAGGGATTGTGCGGTTTTTTTATCATCCATTTTTGCTAAATCAGAATACAAGCCAGCGCGCCTTTTTACAGATTCTGAAAAACGCTTTATCTTGTCTGTTTTCTTTGTAAGATGATCATTCATTTTTTGGCAATCTTGCCGTATATAGTTAAGATAAAGAAAGAGCACTATAACGGCTTCTGACTATAATGATATCAGAAGAGAAATGGAAAGAGCAACACTCAGATACATGATTAGGCACTGAAAGTAGATTTTCAACAAATCATAGCCTGATCATGACATTGTTTTTTAAATAACACTACAATCTAAAGCCTACAATTGAGAAAAAAAGATTCAAAACGACTAGAGTCCATTAAAGCCGCACACGAGTCAATTAGAGAAGGTTCAAGTACGAGAATGGAGGACTATCTTGAAGTAATATCTGAGCTTGTAGAGCTAAAAGGATACGCTACAACACTTGACATATCACGATATCTCAGTGTCAGTGCTCCAAGTGTTACAAAGATGCTTCAAAGACTCGATGATGCCGGATACCTTGAATATGAAAAGTATCGAGGAATAAACCTAACACAGAAAGGAAAACAGATTGCAGGCACTATTCGCCAAAAGCACGGAATTTTGCTTGAATTTTTTGAAATACTTGGAATAGGTTCTGATACTGCAAACCGAGATGCTGAAGGCCTAGAACACCACATAAACCCAAAAACAATCAAGCAGTTACGAAAATTCATTACATTTTTGAAATCAAACCCAAAAATTATTGATAATTTTAAAAATATCTAGCTACTTGATGAAGATTTGAATATCATTTTTTGAAAAAGCACTATTTACTAATTTTTTTCCTGCATCTGAGTGCTTTGATATCTTTATCTTGCCTTTTCTATCAATGCGAGAAGAGATAACAAACTTGTCATTTACAAAAATTTCTGCATGTGCGCCACTATTTTGTCTACCAACATCAAGTATTAGTGAAGATTTTGCCTCGGAAAGATCAAATGGCGTACTGTCATTATATGACTGGGACTCGAATTCTTTTGGGACAACATCGATATGCACCTGAAGCATTTTTTCAAGCTCGTTTATTGTTACCCCACCACGTCCAATAATTGATGCGATGTTTTGCTTGTTTACCGTTACCTTGACACTATTTCCTGAAAGTATCTCAACTTCTGCTTGTGGATCAAATCGTCGAAATGTTTCTTTGATTTTCTCTTCTGCTAGTCTTTCAATTCCAAAACTGCCTGTTTTTTTTGAGACAGGAACAATGACATTTTCTTCACCAAAGGTATAGATTTCATATTCTAATGAGTTGCTTTCAAAATCTCTAATCTCAATTACTGGTCGAGCCAAGTCTTGTTCTACCATGCCAGATGGCACCTTTACTTTAAGCTCAAGATTGTATGTTTTTGCAATCTTGCCGTCTTTTACAAAGACTACAGTATCAATTACACTTGGTATCATCCCAAGCTCTATCTTTCCGATAAATCGCTGGATTGCATCAATTGGTGAGTTTGCATGAACTACGCCAACCATGCCAACTCCTGTTAGTCTCAGGTCTGCAAAAACCCTAAAGTCTTCGTGACGGCGTATCTCATCAAATATCGTATAGTCTGGCCTTACAAGAAGTAAAATTTCAGCAGAATTTTCAAAACTTCCATCTAGTCTTGTATATTGTGTTATTCCCTCATCAACTTGCAAGTCCCGTGGGGATTCAAACGTCTTTACTATTTTGCCCAAGTTGTGGTAAAAGTTTGCAAGACTTGAGGCAAGCGTGCTTTTTCCAGAACCGGGAGGACCTGCAATTAAAATTCCTTCAGCACTTTCTGCAAATCTTTTCATTAGTTTCTCAGATGACTTGTATTGATCAATTGTCATCTTTACTATTGGATGAACTATGGTAGTCTCGTATGCTTCTGAAAATGGTGGACGAGTTATTGCTATTCTATAATCCTGATACTGGATTACAAGTGCACCTGGCTTTGAGATTTCAACATTTGACGAGTCTTTTGTTTTTGATACTTCTAAAATCTGAGTTGTTATGTTATGCAGATAGTCACTTGTAAGTATCATGTCATCTATTTCGACAAGCTTGAATGCACCTGGTCTTCCTCTTTTTGCCATGGGTTTTCTTCCCACCTTTAGATGAACACTCATTGTTTCAGAGTCAAAAAATCGCAAAAAATCTAGTGTTGTTTGTTTGATTTCTGGTTTGATGTATGTTACCTCAATTCCCTCAGCTTGTGCAACAAGTGCTTGCACGTTATCTGATGTGTAAAGAATTGCGTTGTTTTGTTTTGCCACATCTTTTATGATTGCATCAATTCTTCCACGCTCAGCTAGTCGTATCTCATCAAGGCTTGGCCGCACCCCATCAAACCTGATAGATATTCCTTCTTTTTGAAATTCTTTTAGTTTTTTTATTTCTACTAGGCCAACAAAGCCTTGCTCTCTTTTTTGTGATGCCTGAGATTGTAGCTCATCAAGTACTGCTATAGGAATTATAATTTCAGAGTCTTTTATCTGCCCAGACTCGATTTGCTTTATTATCTGACCGTTAATGATAATGCTAGTATCAACTACAATTTTTGGCATGCATCAAAGCTGCCACCTGCCTTTTTATTCATAACTCAATTTGATACAAAGATTTAGGAAGCAGTTTTTTGTATCGTGTAATGTTTGGAATCAAACATTGAAGATTTTGCAGATAAAGCTATCTCACATGCACTTGATCTAAAGTGCCGTTATTGCGATGTACGTGCGGAGATTATTACAAAAGAAGGCCTAGTTATCGAAAATGGGCAAATAGAGCACACGGTTTCAATGTTTGATAGAGGACTTGGGATTCGTGTATTAAATGACGGAGCATGGGGTTTTTTCTCAGTATCAAATCCGTCTTCCATTTCTGAAATTATAGCTGCAACAGATGAGGCTGTCTCAAGTGCAAGATATTACACAAAGAAACAAAAGATAAGACTTGTATCAGTTCCTACAATTAAGGATAAAATAGTTTTTCCCATTCGTAAAGAACCAGACATTGAAGAGCTTGCAAAGATTGGATTTGACTGTGACAAAATAATACGTGAGAAAAAAAGAATAATCAAATCATCAGTTAGCATCGGATATAGTAAAACAAAAAAATATTTTGCAAGCAGTGAAGGCTCTAAAATAACTCAAGAGTATGCAGATGTTGTATCTGAACTGTCTGCTACAGCACATGAATCAGGGCTAACACAGTCAGTAGATAGTACTGAGGGAGGACGTGGCGGAATTGAAAAACTCTCAGATGAAAAAGACATTTTTGATACTGCAAAATTTGTTTCAGAAATGTCATCTAATCTAATTGATGCAAAGCCGGCTAGTGAGGAAAAGACAACCGTTGTGATGAATCCTGACTTTGTCGCGCTTTTAACACATGAGATACTGGGCCATCCATCAGAGGCAGACAGAGTACTTGGAAAAGAAATGGCATGGGCAGGTGGTGCATGGTGGGCAGGAAACATTGGCAAACAAATTGGCTCACAAAATCTTGATGTCTTTGATGATCCAACCATTAGTGGTAGCTTTGGATGGTATGGCTATGATGATGAAGGAGTAAAATCATCAAAAACATCGCTAATTGAAAATGGCGTTCTAGTAAACCACATGCAAAACCGTGAAACTGCAGAAATCTTTAACGCAAAACCAAGTGCCAACATGCGGGCGACATCATACAAATTCATGCCGCTAATCAGAATGGCCTGTACATGTATAGGAAAAGGTGACTGGGACCCACAAGAAATGATACGTGATGTCAAATCAGGATATCTTGTTTCAAATATGAAGGTGCCATCAATTGACATGAAACGATACAACTGGAGCATATCATGTCAGTTTGCACAAAAAATAGAAAACGGTGAGCTAACGGATCTGTTGCGTGATGTAATAGTAATGGGAACTGCACCAGAATTTTTCAAGTCAATTGATGCATGCGGAAAGGACTTTACGGTAAGACCAATCACAAATTGTGGAAAAGGGGATCCTATGCAATCAATGATAATGGGAAACGGCGGACCTACGATTAGGGCAGTTGCTACAGTAAAAAGTGTCAAATCATAAAATGATTAAAAACTCGCTAGAGTCAATTAAAAATCAGGTAATTTCCTGCACAAAATGTGATCTTTGTAAATCAAGAAAAAATGCAGTTCCTGGAAAAGGAAACCAAAATGCAGAGATTGTCTTTATTGGCGAGGCGCCAGGAAGAAGCGAAGACAAGATAGGCGAGCCTTTTGTTGGAGCAGCTGGCAAAAGACTTACTGAGGCACTTGAAGAGGCGGGGCTTTCAAGAGATTCAGTATACATTACTAATGTAGTAAAGTGCAGACCCCCAGATAACAGAGTTCCAAATCAAAAGGAAAGAGAAACATGTATGGGTTATCTCGAGCAAGA
>JACOWO010000237.1 GCA_016176745.1 Nitrosopumilales archaeon | reverse complement strand
TCGTAGAAATTAACAGAAGAGAGCTTGACAAGCAAATAGCACACCAAGCACAGCAAAACGGTGCAGAAATCAGAGTAAAGACTAGCTTTCATGAAATCATAGATGAGGGAGTCAAGACATCGGATGGGAAAATAAAATGCAATATTATAGTTAATGCTAGAGGTGTTGCCGCTCTTATAAACAAGGAAAGAGACGGAATTCTTTCTTCTGCACAATATGAAGTATATGCAGATTGGATAAAGAAAGGAAAAGTTGAAGTTTATTTTGATCAAGAAAAATATCCTGGTTTTTTTGCATGGATAATTCCATCATCAGATGGAATCGGAAAGGTAGGTGTTGCGGGCAGAGCAATAAATGTCTCTTCTACAATTGATGAGTTTCTTTCAAAGAAGGGCAAGCATTCAGTTATTAGAAAAATTTTTGCGCCAATCTGGATAAAAGGCCCAATTGAAGAATTTGTAACAAATAATGTGGTGACAATTGGGGATGCAGCAGGACAATCAAAACCAACAACAGCTGGTGGAATCTACTCTTGTGGTATTGGCGGCATGTTTGCTGGAAGGGCAATTTCAAAATTTTTAGAAACTGGAAATAAAGAAGAACTTAAAGAATATCAAAAAAAGTGGAAGAAAAAATTTGGAAAAGAGTTTGACAAACAATTACTTGCAAGAAGGCTACTTGAAATGTTGGATAATGAATCAGTAAATAAATTGTTTAACTCTATAACACCTGAAATTGTAGATGAGATTTCAGAAGGCGAAGACTTTGATTTCCACACATCTTCAATAATCAAACTTCTTGGCATCAAACGATCTTTTGGTGTAGCACAAACAATTCTTGGTGGAGAACTTAAAAGACTTTTGACTCAATAAAATGAGACTGTTCTAAGCAAGGTATAAATTCGGTAGCAAGAGAGTCAGCACAATATGTCTTCTACTTTGTCGTTACCTGTTTGTACTTGTTGCCATAGACATATCATGCCAAAAGACAAGTGTGTCAAGTTCAACTGCCCAAATTGTGGCAAGGTTTTGATATGGAGATG
>JACOWO010000236.1 GCA_016176745.1 Nitrosopumilales archaeon | reverse complement strand
AATTCCTCCATCCTTTTCTAAGACCTTTTGTGTGTGATATCGATAAAGACCATAAGATATTGCTCCAAAGGAAATAAGCAGCGCTATGTAAAATCCAAGAGCAAGTCTTTCTATTGCAGGAATTGCATCAGGGGTAACGGATGCATTTTGCAATCTGGCATAGATTAAAAACAAAATTGCTATACTCACAAAACCTAAAACTATCAGCGGTTTTCCTTTTTGATTGCGTCTTGTCGCTTGTTTTTCCATTCATTCCAAAGATAATACTACGAAATTAAATTTTATCGAGTTTACCTACGCTCAAATACAACCATAGATGACAAAACAGTTTTGCCATCGAACATTTCATAATTTATGATTTTGATATTGTAAAACAAAAAATGAAAAAAAATTCTTTCATATCTTTATAAACATTAGAGAACTATCTTTCAATAGTAATGAAAATAGATCAGGCACAAGAAGCAGATTATGAAGTGGCAAAAATAAGCCACATTGGATTTGTAGACCCATATGCAGTAGAGGGTCTCCTTATTCTAAAAGCAGAAAATGGAAAGGAATTTACCATGCGAGCTTTTTCAGGCGAAGTTGCACGCCACATCTCAAGCTTTATCAAAGAACAGCGAAACGCTATTCCAACTATTTACAATATGATAGAACAGATTTGCGAAGAAAATGAAATTGTGCTTGTGAAAGTAAAAATCTATGAGAGTGGAGAAGTACTCAGAGCAAATCTCTACTTTACAGGAAAAAAGGACATTGTTCTTAGAAACTATCGCGCATCAGACGGAATTGCGCTTGCCGCATTTTACAACATTCCAATTTTAATTAGAAAAAATCTACTAAAAGAGCACATGGAAGCCTAGGTTACAATTTCACCTAGTCTGTTTTGCTGAAGTGCCTTTCTGATTTCCATAGCAATTCGTCTGCCTACGCCAAACGTTGTACCGTACTGGTATTTTGTGTAAGGAGATGTGGTTGCAACTATTGGATTCCCAGGTACTCTTAATGATACATCATAGACTACCAAGTCCAAGTCCTTTGTT